>JAZSPN010000128.1:0-17337 GCA_045537495.1 Acutalibacteraceae bacterium | reverse complement strand
AGAGAGAATCAGAGAAATAACGGGAATATGATAATGTTAGAGCTTGAGGAGGTGCTTATGGGCAGTATCGGTTTACAGATGACAGACAACAGTATCACATCTCTTTGGTGGAAAAAGATCGTTGAGCATTTCATCGAGGCGGGGGACGAGCTGGAAATCAGATGTTGGAAAGAGGAAACCGATGAAATCCGTCAGGCATCTTTGTATGGTAATCCTACGGAAGACAGGAACGAGGTTTCTGTTAAAGGTGTTGTTACTTCAGAGCTTCTTTCCGAGCTTTTGTCGGAAGAGCCGAGCGACAAAAGCATTTATAACAAGATGACGAAGTATTTCACAATAAATGTTGAAAACGAAAAATGCTTCTTTTGCAGTGCTCATTACGGCACGGAAATGTATTTGGAAAGAGTATCCGACGACGACATTCTGTTTTTTGAAAGTGTAATCAGCCAATATGACGATTGCTTCAGCGTGAGTATTGAAAAAGAATAAACATCAATTTGACAAAGGAGTGTGATTGCATGAAAAAGATTACATACATATTATCAATAATAACCTGTCTTTTTTGGGCTTTTGTTCTTTTGATGTTTATCAATCCGGTTGTTGTTGGATATGATGATGGTATAGGTTTTTTTATTGAGCTTATATCTATCATACTAACGGTTATAACGATAGCTTCTTGGGTAGGTTTTGGAATCACCAAAAGTAAAAAAGATAAGCAGAAAAAAGAGTGTGATTGTATGAAAAAGAAAGCTGTTTTAACCGTAACCGTTTTAATGGTTATCCTTGCGGTATTCGGCATTTCAAGATTATTCCCTTCCTACTCATCTGTTATAAAATCAAACTGGGATATATCACTTCCTGTCAAAGCGGTACTGACTGAAACTTATAAAAAAGATTCCGGTGCAAGTTTTCACGGTGACGGTGTCCGATACCATGTTTTTTCCTACAAATACGAGGACTATATTGATTTGATGTTTGCTTGGACACCGAACGAGCATGAAACCAACTTTTATCCGACAACCCGTGAGGCGGCGGAAGCGTGGCTTGACGAAATCGAAGTTCCGAAGGATGAACGTCCCGACTATTCGAATTGTGCCTCGTGGATTAAATCGCAGGAGGACAACAGCGAAATCATCTTTTTTTGGGACGATGATCTGAACAAGCTGTATATCGTCGAGAATTTTATTTAGGGAAAGGCGGGAAGGTATGAGTGCTTGCAGATTTATAGCCTCCGATAAGCCTTTGCCGGAATTTGCACCGTCGCAGAATTATCCGTTTCATATTAATGTCGATGACGGCACGCTGCACGACGGCGGTGCGGATGACAACTTTTTTTTAAAAGCCTTTTCGGATGTCGGGGACTATACCGACAAAAAATACGGTGTTTACCTTGAATGGGACTATACCGACGGCAGAGCCCGGAGGATTATCGAATACATAAAAACCGCCTTGCAGAAAACGGACAGTGCAGAGCTTTGGCACGTGTGGCAAACGGAATATTATGAATTTGAGGACAGACCGTTCATTCACAGAAAAACCGTTTCCGTCGCCGAGCTGACGGCGGAGCACATCAAAGAGCTTGACGAGGCGGAGATCTTCAACATTCCCGACAGGATGTATCCCGACAGACCTTCCTTCTACTGCCTGAAAATAGTCGGGAAGGAGTGACAACTCCGTTTGTAAATGCGCTTTCGAGAGGAATTTCGAAACAGCACGGTTGATAATCTATTCATTTCGGAGGGAAAATATGGCGTGGTACGATGAAGCAGTATTCTATCACATATATCCGCTTGGCATGACGGGGGCGCCGAAGCAGAATCCTTACGGTGAGCCCGTTCACAGACTTAAAACTCTGATGCCCTGGATTTCGCATATAAAAGAAATCGGATGCAATGCAATTTACATAGGACCTCTTTTTGAATCGGTGGGGCACGGCTATGAAACGACGGATTACAAAAAGACGGATTCAAGACTCGGCACAAACGAGGATTTTGCCGATTTTGTGTCGGAGTGTCACAAGAGGGGAATCCGCGTCATCGTTGACGGGGTGTTCAACCATACGGGACGTGATTTTTTTGCGTTTCGCGACATTCGGGAAAACAGAGAGAATTCCCGTTATAAGGACTGGTATCGGAACGTCAATTTTTACGCAAACAACAGCTTCAACGACGGGTTTTCTTACGAAAACTGGGGAGGCTACGACCTTCTTGCGAAGCTGAATCAGCAGAATCCCGAGGTCAGGGATTACATTTGCGACGTGATTCGTTTCTGGGTGAAGGAATTCGACATCGACGGAATCCGTCTTGATGCGGCGGATGTCATGGATTTCGATTACATGAAGGCGATTCGTCGTGTGGCGAATGAAGTGAAGCCCGATTTCTGGCTCATGGGCGAGGTTATACACGGCAACTACTCACGCTGGGCGAATGACGGAACACTCCATTCGGTGACGAACTATATGCTTCATAAGGCACTGTATTCCGCACACAATGACCGTAACTATTTCGAGATAGCGCATACCGTCAAGTACGTGAGCGACATGACGGGAAACCGACTTCGGCTCTACACTTTTGTCGATAACCACGATGTTGAGCGGATTTTTACGAAGCTTAATAATAAAGAGCATTTTGTGCCCGTTCACGTAATGCTGTACACGCTGCCGGGGATACCGTCGGTCTATTACGGCTCGGAATTCGGCATCGAAGGCAGAAAAGAACGGGGCTCCGACGACTCTTTGCGCCCCGAACTGAATTTTGACGATTACAAGGACGCGACGAAAACCAATCCCTGCACGAAGCTCATTTGCGCACTCGGCAGAATCCGACGGAATACGCCTTCTCTTTGTTACGGCGATTACAGAGAGCTTCTGTTGCAGACGACGCATTTTGCCTACGAGAGAGCTTTTGGCGGTGAGTCGGTTATCGTTACCGTCAATAACAGCGACGGCGACGTCAGCATGACGCTTCCGTGCGGTAATTCGGGGGTATACAGGGGTGCGTTATCGGGTGAAGAGGCAAAAGCTTTTGACGGACACATCGTTGTGAGCGTTCCTGCAAACTACGGCGAAATCTGGATTCTGAAGGACGGTGCCGAGAGGGCTTTTACACCGATAAAGGCGGATTGCATCGAGAAGACTCCTTTGCCGATTGAAAAGACGGAAAGGAAAGAGGAAGAGTCGGTGAAGGCCGTCGCAGATTTCCCGAAACCGTACGAGGAAATGACCGTCGGGGAGCTTCAGGAAGCGATTCTCGAAAAAATGAGGCGAAACGGTCCCGTGACCGACTATATGCTTGGCACGGTGCGTGAAAATACGCATCACGGCTCCCTGGTAACATGGGCGAAGAGCTTTAACTGATGCACAAATTCCACGGCAGGAAAAGAAAATTCAGAAGAAAGCACCAAGATTCAGCACAAATTCGGCAGGCTCCCTCCGGTAAAGGGAGCTGTCGAAATCGCTTGCGATTTTGACTGAGGGATTGTTATAAAATGAAAAACTAAAATTTACGTCAACCCCTCCGTCAAAACTTCGTTTTGCCACCTCCCCGGACTTCGGGGAGGCGGTTGGGAGAGTGCAGACTTTCAGTATTTACGACAAAAACAAAAAGCGGTCGGCGAATGCTGACCGCTTATTCTCATCTCATACCGAGGTATTCCTCGAGGCAGATGCCTTTCTCGTTCATTATCTTTGCGTGGCCGACACCGACATATCTCCAGTGCCACGGCTCATACGTTATCCTCGTTATATCCGTTTTCTCCTTCGGGTATCTGAGGATGAATCCGAAGTCCTCGGCATTCTCCGTAAGCCACTCGAATTCCTTCGTATTCTCGAACGACACGTCAAGACTGCATATATCCATGGCAAGTCCCGCATTATGCTCGCTCGTTCCCGGAGGCAGGATTATCTGTGCCGCAAGCTGTGTCGCTTCCGCTCTCGAATAGCCCTTGTCGATGTAGCTTTGTATCTTATTTTCGAAATTCGTCTTCTGTCTGCTTACTCTTCTGTAACCCGACAACGGCACAAGCGTTATTCCGTCCTCTTTTGCCGCCGCATACATCTGTCTGTAATGAGGCGACACCTTCGAATCAAGATGCACTCCCGATCCTATAACCGCTTCCGTAAGATTCGGAACATATCCGTCGGGAAGGATAAAATCTCTGTTGACAAGCAGTAAATTCCACTCGTCAATGTCCATATCCGCTATGACCGGCTCGAATCCCGCATAAGCATACTCGTATTCGAATTTTTCCGTCGCCTTCGCCTTCGTCGTCGATGTCGTTGTCGCGGTTTCCTTCGTCGTTTCTTCCTTCTTCTCGCTTTCGGCAGTATAACTTACCGTCAATTCGCTGTCGGTATGCGTTACATCCTTGAATCTGCCCGGTGATGCACTCGTCTTACTCTCCCCCTGCTTCGTCGTGATAAAGCCGTTTCTGCCTCTTTGGATGTCCGGTGCTTCGTCATCCGAATTTCTCGAAGCTCCGATTATTACTATAACAACCGATATGAGCACAAGCACTGCTCCGATTATTCTGTTACGCTTTTTCTCTTTCATGTTCCGCTCCTTTTCATTTATATTTTAATCTTAACCTTTGACGGCATTCTTGTCAATGTAATTTTGAACAAATTAATCACCTTTTTTTCGTCAAGCTTTCCGTTGACATTGTTTTCCTCTTATGGTAGAATAAACTGAATGATGGAATATGAAGGGAGAATTATTCATGAAATCATCTTTGTTAATTAAAATCACCGCAATTCTTATGGTAGCAGTTACAATGTTTACACTCGCGTCATGCTCGCTCTTCGGTGCGAATGAGGAAGAGGAAAGCACCACGGAGCTCAGCTCGGTCGTTTACCGTTCCGCAAAACCCGAAAATACCGATGAAATCGTTGCCTACTTCAACACCGCGGCCAACAACATCAAGGCGATGAAGCCCGGTGTCAAGGTGGTCCGCAAGGCGAATGTCAGAGATATCGATTCGGGCGAAATCGGCGATGCTGCCGCTCTTATCAAGTTCGCAAAGGCTTTCTCCGACAAGCTCAGCGAAAACGAAACGGTTACCGCGTGGGGCGACAACCTCGACGATATCATTCCTCTTTTCGGCACTTCCACGGTCAGCGCCGTTACACCTGCCGATGTCGTTTCTGCTTCTATCTCCACGAGAAACCTTTTGGAAGACGGTTCCGAACCCAAGGACGACAACCGCTTCTACTATGCTCTTTCCATCACGTTGAAAGACGGCGACAAGAACGGTCCCGTTTCCAAGTTCTATGACTACACGGTAAACAAGGAAACTGTCCTTGCCGAGTTCCAGGATTACACGGACACTCTCGAGGTCAGCGATTACGATGTTTCTTACAACGCCTGCACGATCTATGCCGAAATCAACAAGGAAACCGACGAAATCGTTTATATGTCGTACACCGTTAACTCCATCGTCACAACGACGGTTGATTTCCTCGGTGAGCTCGAAAACCTCGGTGAAACCGACATCGCTTTCAACTATCAGCAGACATTTGAATGTAAGGACTTCGTATGGGACGAACCCACAGAGGCAACTTCCGAAGCTGAATAACTGAATCATCACAGTAAGGTGTCCTCGTGACACCTTATTTTTTTAGGAGATTAGTATGGATAAGATTTTTTCGAAAGATAAACGTTTCGTTGACTCTCACGGCAGAGAACGCATTTTCTTCGGCATGAACGTCACCGACAAACAGCCCTTCAGCTGTGAAAAGACCTCTCATGCCCACAACCCCCGCGACTTCGTAAAGGGCTTTTCCGAATACGGCTTCAACACGGTGCGACTCGGCTTCACGTGGAGTGCCGTTGAGCCTTCCCCCTCCTGCTACAACACCGCTCTTCTCGATTCGATAAAAGAGATTATCCTCGAATGTGAAAAGTACGATATCTACGTTTTCCTCGATATTCATCAGGACCTTTACTCCGATATCATCGACAAGGCGGGCGACGGTGCTCCTCCGTGGGCAGTTTTTACCGACGGCAGAAAAATCGTTCAGCATCGCTTCGTCTGGGCGGACCGCTACTTCTTCGGACGTGCCTGCCACAAGGCCTTCGACAACTTCTGGGGCAACAGAACTGC
The DNA here is from genome assembly GCA_045537495.1 of Acutalibacteraceae bacterium. Lineage (GTDB taxonomy): Bacteria > Bacillota > Clostridia > Oscillospirales > Acutalibacteraceae > UBA1425. The sequence goes on along the minus strand of JAZSPN010000128.1, from coordinate 11,238 downwards.
CGACGGAACGGGACTTACCGACCATTTTGCGAAGATGTGGGCTTTCCTCGCCGAATATTTCAAGGACTGCACCAACGTTTTCGGCTTCGATATGCTCAATGAGCCGTTTCCCGGTACCGACGGCGGAAAAATCTTCCGCAAGCTCATTGTAAATCTCTTGAAAACCACTCTCTTCGACAAGCGCATAAAAAAGTCGAAGCTCATTTCCTCGCTCTTCAGGGAGAACGCCGTAGTTTCGATTCTCGACCAGTACACGGGCGACATCTTCCTCAAAATTACGGGGGCGGGAAGCAAAATTCTCGCCGACTTCGACAAAAACAAGTATTCCCCCTTCCTTAACAAGGTATCGTCGGCTGTCAGAAGTGTTACCGATGACGGCATTCTCTTCATCGAAGGCAACTACTATTCCAACATCGGTATGCTCAGCGGTACCGATCCCATCACCGTAAGCGGAAAACGTGATCCGAATCAGTGCTACTCTCCGCACGGCTACGATTTCTTCGTCGATACCGATCTTTATAAGTACGCTTCCGATTCAAGAGTCGAAGCAATTTTCGCTCAGCACAAAATCACTCAGGACAGACTGAACGTTCCCGTTCTCGTCGGTGAGTGGGGCGGAAGCTCCAAGGGCACGGAATGGCTTTCTCATCTCGAATTCCTTCTCGACCTCTTTGACAGATACCGTTGGAGCAGTACCTACTGGACCTTTTCCTCCTTCGAAAGTCAGGGGCATATCTGCGACATCCTCCGCCGTCCGCGTCCCGTCGCCGTCACGGGCACGATAAATTCCTACGTCTACGACAAAAAAGAAGATACCTTCACTCTCGATTTTACTCAGGACGGGGAGTTCTCCGTGCCGACCGAAATCTACTGTCACAAGAAGGTGAAGGAAGTCGTCGCCGACGGTGAGTACGAATTCGTTCCGCTGTCCGAGTCCTCGGGCAAGCTTCTTCTGAGAACAAAAGAGGGAAATCACCGCGTAATATTAAAGTTCTGAGCGCTTCTGAACTTATTCTCAAAGTAGCTGTCCATGCACGACGGAGCGTGAAACAGTACCGTCAGCAGATATTTTTTGATGTTTACAACGGTGTTTTCGGTTTCCGACATCACCTCAAGCGCATAGCCGATGTGCTCGCTGTTGAGGCTTCGAAGTCTTTTCTTCACAAGCTGTGACGGATAAAGGCTGTCGCCTATTCTGATTTCCTTCGATTTCACCGACAGCGTGTCCGATATAAGACATACTATGCCGTCAATGCTGTCCCTGCCGTAAACGGGACATAAGCAGTCATATTCTATCTGTTCGCGGATTTCCGCCTCCGACACCGTGCAGTAGGTGTCAGTATCACTAAACTCAGTATTATTCATCTCTGTCTTATTACGGTTCATATTCGGAACTCGGTCGTGTTCTTTTTCGGAACTCGGCCGAGTCTTGTTTTGAAACTCGCAGCCGTCCGTATTTGAAACACGGTTTACGTAGATTGCCGACGGTTTTCCCTTGATTACATTTTTCTTTTTTATCAGCCTCTTCTCCCGAAGCTGACTGTACAGCCTCGCCGTCTTCGTCCTGCCGCAACCGAGATCCTTCGACATCTCGTCGAGCGTATAATAAATAAAAACTCTTCCGCTATCATCGAGCCAGCCGTTTTTCCTCGACAGCGATTCTCTGTCAAGAAGCAGTCCGTACATCAGCTTCGATTCAGCCGAAAGAGATTTGTATTCGGGTTCGGTAAACAGTTTTTTCGGTACTTTTATAAAACTGTCTTCATGTGCGTTTTTCGTAAACAATACCTCCTTTCGCACATTCTTATTATACCGAACATTTGTTCTATTGTCAAGCGTTTGCCGAATTATTCAAGAAAAGTTAACATTTCACTCAACGTCGAGCTCCCCGTATTCGTGAATGTAGATGTCGGATATCCTTTGAAGCTCCTCGCCGTCCGCTTCGCTGACATCGTAAATTCCGACCACGTTGTAGCCGTTTTCCTTCGCCGTCCTCGCGGCATAGAGAGCATCCTCGAAAACCCACGTGCTCTCCTTGTCCGTGCCGAGCTCCGACAAAACCGTATCGTAGACGAGGGGCTGTGTCTTGTCGGCGCCGACGGTATACGTCGAATAAATGCACGAAAAATAGCCGTCCATCGAATATTTTTCCAGCGCCGCCTTGAGTGCAAATTCACCCGTCGCCGTTGCGATACCCATCGGGATTCCTCGCTTTTTCAGCTTTTCGAGAAATTCGATTATATCATTTTTCGGCTCCGTCTCGGCTAAATACCTCTCCCTCATATAGCCGAAAAACTTCGAAAAAAGCTCCTCGTACGTGTCACAGATACCGAGGCGCTCCTTCGCAAGGATGAGGGATTCCTTCAAATGCAGTCCCTCGAAGGCTTTTTCGTCCTCCTTCGTGACGGTAATCCCCAGAAAATCGAAAAATTTCCATCTGACACCGTGCCAGATGTGCATCGAGTCAAAAAGTGTGCCGTCAAAGTCAAATATTGCTCCGCTTATTTTCATATGCTTCTCTCCGTATTTTTTCTCGTATGATTATACCATCTTTTCCGCCGTCGGGCAACCCCGTTCTTTCTGTTGAAAATTTCTCCGTTCGGTGGTAGAATTTTGTCGAAGAGGTGATATTGTGAACACTTTTGTTCCTTCATATTATGAAAAATTCTCATGTATCGCCGACAGATGCCCCGACACGTGCTGTATCGGCTGGGAAGTCGATATCGACTCCGTGACCGCTTCACTCTACGGCTCCGTCACGGGTGCTCTCGGCGACAAAATACGACATCATCTCGCGACGGATGATGAAGGAAGCCGCTTTTTCACTCTCTGCGACGGTGAGCGGTGCCCGTTTCTGCTTCGGTCGGGGCTTTGCGAAATACAAAAGACGGTGTCGGAAAAATTCCTCAGCAAAACCTGCACTCTCTTTCCGAGATTTTTCGACGATTTCGGCACTTTCCGCGAAACGGGACTCGGCTTCGGCTGTCCCGAGGCGGCAAGAATAATCCTTTGCGACGAAGCCCCGTTCACTCTCGTTAAGACCGACGATCCCGACTTCGTCCCCGATGACGGCATCGACGAAGCTTTTCTCGATGACCTTTTGTCGCTTCGCACACGTATTTTCTCAATTCTCGAAGATCACGGCGATTTCCGGTGCAAAATCACTCTCGTTCTCTCAATGGCAGCAGCTTTTCAGAAAAAACTCGACGGTGACGCCTTCCTCGACGAATGCGGAAACAGAAGCTTTTCCGACTGTCTTGCCGTTATGCGAAGCATGGAATACATAAGTAAGGACCGCGAAGCCTTCATTCATTCGATGAGCGAAAAAAAGCACTCCGACAGCAGTTTTTTGCGGTTTCAGGGCGACTTCGAAAAGCTGATGAAATATTACATTTACCGCTATCTCCTGAAAGCCGTCTTCGACTATGATGCTCTGACAAAGGTGAAATACGGCATTTTCGCCTGCATCGTCATTGCGGGGATTTATTCGGAATTTGAAAATCCCGACTTCGACACACGGCTTCGCATCATGTATTCCTACTCGAAGGAGGTCGAATATTCCGACCTCAACATGAAGCTTCTCGACGACGTGCTGTATTCGTCGTTCGGCACAGAGGATCTTCTTTCGCTGTTATAAAATTTTTCTTGACATTTCCCGAACGGATTTGCTATAATATTCGTCCTACTCAAAATTTCTGAAAGGAGAATTTCAATGAAAAAGGGTGTTTGTATTATCTTAGGTCTTGTCATCGGTTTATTCGTCACCGCCGGCGGAATCTTTGCTTACAAGGAACATAAGGCAATCGAAATCATAAATATGCTTGAAGAAGAAAAGGCCGCCGCTCAGAGTGAAGAGTATGATTTCGGGGAATCCGAAGGGGATGCGCCTTCAATTCTTGCGACGCATTACCTCGAGCATCTCGGATTCGATGAATATTCGGATTTTGAGCTTCCGTACGACGATATTCTTTCTCACAGCGACCGACTCGTTTATGACTTTCAGGCCGACGGCAGGGGCGTTCTCGTCAACTGCATGCTCTCTGCAAGGACGGGTGCGTATGCGGATGTTTTCGTAACGACCGATTTTGGCAAAAACTGGGACCACGTGCAGAACTCCATGAGAATCACTTCCGAATGTATCACCGTCGTCTATATGGGTGATACAATAAATATCATCGACACCGCCGACATGGCAGGCTGTACACTGTTTCACATTTCCAACGACAACGGAAAAAGCTTCAGCGTCACGGACGAGTTTGTTTACCGCATCGTCGATAAGTACGAGGCGCTGTACGCCACGCCTTTGATTCTTTCAAAAGACACCGTAAACAACACCGTCACAATTGCATGGCTCAACACGAAAACCGAAGAAATCATTCTCATCTGCGAACACAATGCCGTATCCTACGTCGTTGCCAAGGAATTTTACAGCAACGCAATTGCTCTTTCATAAGGCAGAAAGGAAACAATTATGAAAAAAATCACGTACTTCATATTGGGACTGCTTATCGGCGTCGGTCTTGCTTTCGGCTTCAATTACGCCGTCAGAACATACACCATCAGAAAACATGAAATGACGTATCATTCACAGTCCGGCGATAAAACTTCGGCTCTCGAGAAGGCGAAGGCCGAGAGGGATCGTTTAATCAACACTCAGCACCACAACGATAACTGCGTACAGAGTGCCGACGAGATATCTTTTCCGCTGCCATCCGAGGAAATGCTTTCTTTCGCCGACGGCAAGGCTGAATCGTTCATCTACGATTTTCAGGATGACGGCAGGGGCGTTCTGATTTGCACAAGTCCCGTCGGTATGCAAAAATTGAACGCAAAGATTTTTGTCACCCCCGACCGCGGAGAAACCTGGGAGGCGGTGCAGAACGAATACTCTTTCGCCAACAGCGGAATTCAGGTTCTCTGTTTCGGCGATACGATAACCGTGATCAACGGATCCGCCGTCACTTCCGAAACGGTTATCCACACCTCCACCGACGGCGGAAAAACGTTCACGGCTCAGCCGTTCATTTATTACGCCGACGACGAATATCAGACGTTTTACGCCACTCCGTTGATCATTTCAAAAGACCGAGAGAAAAATTCCGCCCTCATCGCGTGGTGCGATCCCGTTTCGGAAGAAGTGCTCACCGTGTGCGAACATAACGGCACCACCTTCTCGATAATGAGAGAATTTTTCCGCAACGATACCGCCATCGAAAAATTGACGAAGCGTTACCACGATTAAATAAGATAACCGACAACACCCCTTCCGCATCGACGGAGGGGGTGTCGTTATTACGCTTTATGTTGTTTTTAAAGCAATCCCTCAGTCAAAATCGCAAGCGATTTCGACAGCTCACTTTACCGGAGGGAGCCGTGAATTTGTGCTGAATCTTGGTGTTTTCTGCTGAATTTACGCACTTGTTTTTGGCGTAAATGCTGAAAGTCTGCACTCTCCCAACCGGCTCCCCTATGTAAGGGGAGGTGGCAAAACGAAGTTTTGACGGAGGGGTTGACGATAAAATTCATATTAATTTCAGTTGAAAAGCAATCCCTCAGTAGAACGTAAACTTCGACAGCTCACTTTACGCTTGCGAAGAAGGTGATGAGTTCGGGGGCGATTCTGTCGAGATAGTCACTGTGACCTCCGCCCTCGAACATGAGTTCTTTCGCGTTCTTCACCGCCTTGGTGATTCCCCTTGAGTGCCATCTCCACATCATGTCGTGTTCTCCGTAGATGTTGAAAAACGGAACGTCGATGACTTCGAGATCTTTGAATGTAAGCTTCGGCTGTCCGACCATCATTCCCTTGATATCTCTTCTTCTTGCATATTCGGGATCGTCGTAAATCCTGGCTTCGATGCAGAGAATTATCCACTGATACGTTATTTGCAGCTGAGTAAACGTCTTCGTTCCCCACGTATTTATATTGGAGCCCATGACGGCAAGCGACTTTACGTATTCGCCGTGTCTTAACGTAAAGACGATTCCGAGATTTCCGCCGTCGGAAAAGCCGAAAATATGAGTTTTTTCTATGTCGAGATAATCGAGAAGCGCTTTCACATCGTCGCTTATCGCTTCAAACGTCATTCCGCCCTCGACGTGGTCGGATTTACCCGTTCCTCTCGGGGACACGCATATAACCCTGTAATCCTTCGCCAGCGCGGGAAGAACATCTCCGTCGAAGCTGTGCATATCTCCGCCGTTGGGAGGAAGCAGAAGCATCGGCTCGGCGTTTTCGTCGCCGTAAACGGCATATTCAACGTTCACTCCGCCGAGATTCACAACCTCACTGACCTTCGCCGTCGGCATTTCCGCGGCACTGCACACGGGTGCCGTTGTGAACGTCAGAGCAAGCATTGTTATCACGATGAGTACGGAAATTATTTTTTTCATAAATCTTTGTCCTTTCTTTTTATATCGTATCTGTATATCGACAGTCCTATTGAGCACATCGTCAGTATATCGCCCATCGCCGAGCCGTAAGCGCCGCTCAGAAGATTGTAGGCAAGCCAGAAGGGGGATCCGAGAAACGATGCAAGTCTTATGTGCTTTTCCTTCGTAAACCAGAATGCACCCGTATGAAACAGCACTCCGAACATCGGCAGAAGGCTGTACACGTTTTCATACATCACGATTCCCGATATGATTATCACTGCATTGACGGCAACGATTACCGGCGTCAGGTGCTTTTTTATAAAACTCTTATCCTTATTCTGTGCGGCAATTGACGCTCCTATTCCGACGACGTCAAGCACGGCGCCCTCGAAGGCTCCCAGCAATATGTACTGCAACACATACAGCGTCCTCGATATCGCGTTGCAAAGTACAATGTTACGTCTTTTTTTCTGCTGGTAGCTGAGAACAAACGTGATTACCGCACATATTCCCACTGCGTTCGCTATGTATTTCATCAGCCGTTCCCCGTCAATTCTTCGGTATCGGTAAAACAGAACTGCTTCATGTCGTCAAGACGTAAAATCATCGGCACATAGCCTCCCGCCGCACCTGCATCAATATTTATCCACGTTTCCGTCACAACCGCCTTACCCGCATACTCGGGACCGTAGGCAACCGTCGGTGTGTGTCCGAAAATAACGGTTATATCCTCGAAATACCTCGTTCCGAGAGTCGGTCTTGTCCATGTAAGGTCATGCACCGTGTATTCGGAAAGCTTTTTGTCACGTCGGAAATTCCCGAGTCCGCTGTGCGTAAACAGATAATCCCTTCCGTTCACCGTTTCGGCTCCGTAATACGGCAAGTCACTTAAAAAATCAAGTATGTCCGCTCTCTCGTCGGGACTCAGCTCTTTTAGTGCTTTGAGGGTAGGCTGTCCGCCGTTCGACATCCAGTGCGAAAATGCCTCGATATCGTCATCCGACAGCGAAGACAGCGAAGCGTCGGTTATTTCGTTAAAGAGAAACGAACATTCCATCATCATTATCTCGTGATTTCCGAGTATCATCTGAACATTCGGACTGTTCATTATCCAGCGAAGCAATGCCGTTCCGTCCTCTCCGCGGTCTATCACGTCGCCGAGAACGTAAAGTGTGTCATCATCGGAAAAGCCCGTGTCGGCAAGCATTTTTTTAAACCGTTCAAGCGGATATCCGTGAAGGTCGGATACCAGATATATCATTTACTTTTCCTCCAAAACTTATTTCAGTGCCACAAAAGATAGCTCAGCCCCATGAGAAGGTACAGCGGCCCGAAGCAGTATACCATAAACATCTCGGTGTGCGGAACCTTCCGCTGAAAACAGTCCGTTACCGCAAGACATTCGAAAAGATACGCTCCCGTACCGCAAAAATATGCTATTGCACGGAGAATGTTGTGTGCATCGTGCCATTTGAACGATGCCAGAAAAAGAAGCACCGCCACGGCAACGAAAATGTTCCTCAGAACAAGAAGTATGTAGTCCGCCCTCGGATGCAGTCCGTGAGTCAGCTCCTCCTTGTCGGGTATCGTGACGTCCACCGTGTGTCTGATTCTGTTTGCAAGCTTCGACATACTCTCCCTCCTTGTTACATAAAAATTATAACGGTATCGCACGGTGCTGTCAACAATGAAAAAGGACAGCCCCTTTCGGGACTGCCCTTTGCGGGATGTGCTTAGTACATGATACGTGCGATGTACGTTCTGTCTGCTCTCGATCCGTTGGCAAGGAATGCCTTCAAGGTCTTGCTTCCCTGATATCCGGGATCGTTGATGGTGAAATCAGCCGTCGAGAACGACGTCGTGCTTGTGCCGGTGTAACCCGTGATAACTACCCAGTGCTGATCGCCCTTTGAGGCTGTCAGTGCACCGATAATGACGGGCTTGCCTGCCTTGAGCTTCGAGTAGATGTCAGAGAGAATCTTGTTCGACATATTGCAGTTGTACGCCTTCGAAGTAAGCCCGACGTTGGAGATTGAGCTCCAGTAGAGGTCGTTGTTCGCATACCTGAGCTTCTTCATCACCGCGTTCGGATATACGGTCTTGCCCGTCTTGTACGAGTAGACCATAGCAATACAAGTCGTGGTACATCCTATCTGTCCGATCGTCCTGTTGCCGATATAGACCTTCGACCAACGGCTGTCCGTCTGCTTGAACATGGGAACATTAAGCCTGACTGTTGCGCCCGAGGGCTTGGTTGTCGGGGCGGAAGTTACGGGATTCTGCCTTGTGCAGTACTTAAGTGACACCCAACCCGAACGTGTGCCGTTCGTACAGCGGATGCTCGAGGTATATCCCCATTCACCGCTTACACGGCTGACATAGAACGTTGTACCCTTCGTTGCCGCGCCTACCTTGGAATAGCCTGAGCCTGCACCGTTACGGACATTGCTGCCTGACGACGATGCAACGGCATAATTGCCCGTAGGATACTGAGCTGCCGGCTGAGTCGTTGCAGGTGCCTTCTTGGTGCAGTATCTGAGCGATACCCAACCTGAACGTGTGCCGTTCGTACAGCGGATGCTCGAGGTGTATCCCCATTCACCGCTTATACGGCTGACATTAAAGGTCGTACCGCAAACAGCAGCACCCACCTTGGAGTAGTTAGCACCTGCACCGTTACGGACATTGCTGCCTGACGATGAAGCAACGGCATATGTACCCGTCGAGTACGCCGATGCCGTAATCGCAAACACGCTGAATGCCGTTACGATAACGAGAACCACCGAAACCAACCTGACTGAAATAGACTTCTTGACCATTTTTGCCTCCAAAAAATATTGTACTAAGTCGGTCTTTCAACCGCTTGCAACAATAATAACGGTACTTTTTGGAGTTTTTCGCAAAATTTTTTAAAATTTTTTCAAAAAAAAATCAGCGAACGGAAAACCGTTCGCTGAAAGTGAAATATCGAGAATTATGCAAGCTCTGCGAAGTACTTGATTGTACGGACCATCTGGCTTGTGTAGCTGTTTTCGTTGTCATACCATGCAACTACCTGTACCTGATATGTGTCGTCGTCGATCTTTGTAACCATTGTCTGAGTTGCATCGAAGAGAGAACCGTATGTGATACCTACGATATCGCCGGAAACGAGTTCTTCCTCCGTGTAGCCGAAGGATGCGCTGGAAGCTGCCTTCATAGCTGCGTTGATGCCGTCCTTCGTGATGTCCTTGCCCTTAACAACTGCTACGAGGAGTGTCGTGGAGCCTGTCGGAACGGGAACTCTCTGTGCGGAGCCGATAAGCTTGCCGTTGAGCTCGGGGATAACAAGACCGATTGCCTTTGCAGCACCCGTGGAGTTGGGAACGATGTTTGCAGCAGCTGCACGTGCTCTTCTGAAGTCGCCCTTTCTGTGGGGACCGTCGAGAACCATCTGGTCACCCGTGTAAGCATGAACCGTTGTCATGATACCGCTGACGATGGGAGCATAATCGTTGAGAGCCTTTGCCATGGGAGCAAGGCAGTTTGTTGTACAGGAAGCAGCAGAGATGATAACGTCATCTGCTGTAAGAGTAGCTTCGTTAACGCTGTAAACGATTGTGGGAAGGTCGTTGCCTGCGGGAGCAGAAATAACAACTTTCTTTGCACCTGCGTCGATGTGAGCCTGGCTCTTTGCCTTTGAAGTATAGAAACCTGTGCACTCAAGAACTACGTCAACACCGATTTCGCCCCAGGGAAGGTTAGCCGCATCTTTTTCAGCGTAGATTTTGATTGTCTTGCCGTCAACCGTGATGCTGTCTTCGCCTGCGGAAACTGTGTCTGCAAGTGCATAACGGCCCTGTGCGGAGTCGTACTTGAGAAGATGTGCAAGCATTGCGGGGCTTGTAAGATCGTTGATAGCAACTACTTCATAACCCTCTGCGCCGAACATCTGACGGAATGCAAGACGGCCGATGCGTCCGAAACCATTGATTGCAACTTTAACTGACATTTGATTTACCTCCAAAAAACATTTTTGTTTTTATTCAACCTTCTGCATTTTAGCCTATTTTTTTAAATTATGCAAGCACTAAAAGCGATTTTAACTAAATTTTGTATATCTGTACAAAACATTATCCGTTAAACCAAAAAAACAAAATAAAAACACCAAAGATTTCCCCGCCGTTTGTGACGTTTGATGTCGGTTGCCGCTTAAATTGTAAAATTTTAGAAATTTTGTAAAAATATATTGACATTATTGTCAATTTATGGTAAGATGTTGTCACAATATAAAACAGGAGGAAATAATCATGAAATCATTAGGCATTGTCCGCAAAATCGACCAGGTCGGCAGAATCGTTCTCCCCAGAGAGCTCCGCACCATTTTCCAGCTCGAAGACAGCAAGGACTCCGTTGAAATTTTTGTCGAGGACGACAAAATCATCCTCAAAAAGTTCGAAGCCAACTGCATTTTCTGCAATTCGGCAAATGATGTCATCACTTTCAAAAACAAAAAGGTCTGCAAGGACTGCATCGAAAAGATGTCTTCCGCCGAATAAAGTGAATATCACGGTTATGCCGGGTGTTTTCGCACCCGGCTGTTTTTGTCATAAATTTTGAAAGTCTGTACTTGCAAAAAAGCCCTCCTCCGGTAAAGTCGGGTGGCAGCCGAAGGCTGTCGGGAGGATTGACAGCAAAAAAGTTGATTTTATACTATTTTTAAGTCGGATCGTAGCCATGTCGTTCTGTGAGCCAAGGAGTTGGTGCCCATTGTTGTCTTCCTAAGACCGCTTGGCCTCCGACTTCCTCCTCCGGTAAAGTCGGGTGGCAGCCGAAGGCTGTCGGGAGGATTGACAGCAAAAAAGTTGATTTTATACTATTTTT
>JAZSPN010000075.1:0-38076 GCA_045537495.1 Acutalibacteraceae bacterium | reverse complement strand
TGTGCCGGCTTATTGCTTTACTCCGATTTTAATTTTCATATTTTCCGACTTTCTTTTATGATTTTATTTTGTTTTTAAAAATATTTGTCAAGTATTGCAATTTTATATATATTATTGTATAATTAGTCTGTGTTGATTATTCCATTTTTATATCAAGGAGGTTTACATATGAAAAGGTTTTTAAAACTGACTCTTTCCGTTTTTCTGATCACCGTTTTCACCTTCGGTTTCCTGCCTTTCTCCGACAAAAACTTGTCCTCGGCTGCCGAAACCCTCGTTTACGGTGATTTCAAGTACACGGTCAACGAATCCAAAAGAACTGCCGAGATCGTCGGTCGTTCGGCAAGTGCGCTCAATCTCTCGATACCCTCAAAAATCAATGATTACACCGTAACTTCCATTGCCGATAAGGCTTTTGCCGATACAACCATCTTCACGGCAATAATTCCCGATTCCGTAACTTCCGTCGGCAAGGAAGCTTTTTCGGGTTGTATGTTCATGAACGCCGTTTCCATAGGCAGCGGTGTTTCTTCTATCGGTGAGAAGGCATTCTACGGCTGTACTTCTCTTTCCGCCTTCACTGTTTCATCTGCCAACAAAAACTTCTGCGTTGACGGCGGGGTTCTTTACTCGGCAGACAAATCCGTTCTCGTTTCTTATCCTTCCGCAAGGTCCTCGGCAAGCTTCGAAATTCCCTCGGGCGTAAAAACCGTTTCGGCTTACGCTTTCGCAAAGGCTAAGAATCTCACTTCCGTTTCCGTTCCGAAAACGGCAACCTCTCTCGGAAACTACGCCTTTTACGGTGCAACGGTTCTTTCCGCAATTGATTTTTCGAGAGCCTCGGGACTCAAAAAGATCGGTGAATACGCTTTTAGCGAATGTAAAAACCTCGCAGCCGTCGCTCTTCCCTCGGTTGTTTCCGAAGTCGGCGTCGCGGCATTCAAAAACTGCACCGCTCTTACCTCGGCTCAGCTTTCTTCTTCTCTTCTTAAAATAGAAAACGAGCTTTTCAGCGGTTGTTCGAAGCTCCGCGATCTCTCCGTTTACAGCTCTCTCATTGCTATCGGAGATTCGGCATTTGAAAACTGTAAATCACTCACCGCAGTCATCATTCCCGACAGCGTCATACGCGTAGGCACAAAGGCTTTCAGCGGTTGTTCATCGGTTGCTTCCGTTTCCATAGGTGCAGGACTCGGCAGCATTTATGCCAACACATTCAGCGGTTGCTCCTCTCTTGAAAGCTTCACCGTCAACGGCAATAAGAGCTACTCTTCTTCCGACGGTATACTTTACAATAAAAGCGGCACCAAGCTTCTTTGTTATCCTTCGGGCAAATCGGGCTCCTTCTACACGATTCCCGAAACGGTTACTGCGCTCGGTGCTTACGCTTTTGATTCATGTAAAAACCTCTCGAAGCTCACTGTTCCCGCAACGGTCAAGACTCTCACAAAACCCGTTGTTGTCAACTGTCCGTCACTCTCCGTCTATGTCGAAGACGGTTCTGCCGCGGAGAGCTATTTCAGCTCATACAAAACGGGCATCGGCTCTCTTAAAATATCGGGTAACTCCGCACGTATTGAGCCTAAGTCTGTCGGTGTTTCCGCCGGTGAAACATTCGATGTTGATATTGAACTTATCAATAACCCCGGTCTTACCGCCGTTGCCTTCGACGTTTCCTTCGATATTACCAAGATAAAATACGTCGGTTACAAGGATGCAAAGCTTCTGGGCGGCTGCCGTATAAAGCCGAATGTTCTCGGCAACTCCGTCAGCATCTCCTATGCCGATGCAACCGCTTCTTCCAACGTCACGAAGAGCGGTACGGTTGTTACTCTGACTTTCGAAGCTCTTCCCTCGTTCACTTCGGGCTCAACCCACATTTCGGTCACGATTGACAGTGACGAAACCTACGATTACAACCAGAAGGCCGTTTCGCTCAAATCCAACGACGGCACCGTCACCATCGGAAAAGCTTCCGTTTCCGCACCCGGCGACGTCAACAATGACGGAATCGTCGATTCGAAGGATGTTATTCTCATAAGACGTTTCGTTGCCGACTGGAAAAATATCAGCATCGACACCGATGCAGCAGATGTCAACAATGATTCCAAGGTTGACTCCAAAGACGTAATTCTTATTAAACGTTTCGTTGCCGACTGGAAAGGCATCGCATTAATTTAACGGAGGAAAAATTCATGAAAATCTCAAAACTTATGCGTACGTTATCTTTCTTTTTCGCTCTGACAGTTGCTCTGTCTTCCCTCGTTTTCAGTGTCAGTGCCGCCGAAAACGCTGTTGTTTCGATTGCAAGCGCCAGCGGTAAAGCGGGCGATACCGTCACTGTCAGTGTTAACCTTTCTCAGAATCCCGGTGTCATCGCCATGGAGCTCAACGTTGCTTTCGATGCGACGAAGCTTGAGCTTGTCGGCGCCGCCGATGCGGGTAAGCTCAACGGCTACGGCTCTTCCGGCTCTTACGAGGGCGGTTCCTACACGCTTTACTGGGAGGACGGTCTTGCTTCTTCCGACAATGCGGCAACGGGTACCATCGCCACCATGACTTTCAAGCTTAAAGAGGACTGTGACAAGGCAAACGTTTCCGTTTCGGGCACGGGTTACGATTATAACCTCAACACCGTAAATGTTTCTGCTTCGGGCGGTACGATCACCAACACCGATTCAACCACTACTACCACAAAGCCCACGACGACGAAGCCGACAACCACGAAACCCGCAACGACCAAACCTACCACGACGAAAAAGCCTTCCACCACAAAGAAGGTAACGACTACCGTTAACAACATAGTCGAATTCGAAACCGAAGAAAGCACGACAACCGAAGAAAGCACAACGGATTTCCTCGCCCTCTTCGAAACTACCACGGAAGAAACCACGGAAACCACCACGGAAGAAACTACCACCGGTGAAGAAGAGGATGAAAAGAAAACAACTCTCAGCAGAACAAAGACCGTTCTCATCGTTCTTTTCGCCTGCTTCGGAATTGTCGGTGTTGCAATTATCGTTTCCATGGTTCGTAAAATTAAGAGAGGTTAAGCCTTTTATATGAAGGATCCGCATATTATTTTTATAGATTTTGACGGTACTCTGATTTCCGATTCATACAATATCCCGAAGGAAAACATAGAAGCCATCAATGCAGTAAGAAGGCTCGGCCACAAGGTTTTTCTCAATACGGGAAGAAGCTATGCAAACTGTCCCGAGGAGCTTCTTCGTCATTCCGACAGCTTCGACGGACTCATCTGCGGTAACGGAAGCTATATCCGTTACAACGGTGAGGTTATTCGCAACGTACATCTTCCTTTCGATCTGTTTCTTTCGATTTTCAAATACTTTTTCGAAAGACAGGACAGAGCCTGCGTATTCCAGAGCAGTGAACTGATTCTCAAAACGGGACGAAATGCCGATGCTTTCTGTCCCGAAGGCAAAATAATTCATTCCGTTTCTGAGATAACCGAGAATTACTCCGATGCGAAAATCAACGTCTTTTGTGCCGAAGGTCATCTCGACGATGATTTTTATGAGTTTTTCGGAGATTTCATTCAGGTCTATCAGTGTAAAACCTATGCCGACTGTGTTACCAAGGGTTACAGTAAAGCTCTCGGTGTTCAGAAAATCATCGAACTGCTGTCATTCCCGTCGGAAAACACCGTGGCTGTCGGTGATTCCGAAAACGATCTGCCCATGTTCTCGTGCTGCGGTACCTCCGTGGCTATGGGTAATGCTCCCGAAAGTGTTAAAGCTGCCGCCGACTTCATAAGCACCGCAAGCCGTGAGTGCGGAGTTGCCGCGGCACTGTATCACTTGTTTATAAATAATTAATTCCGGAGGACAACTATGAAAAAGTATCTCAAAAAAGCACTCTGTTTCATCCTGGTCACAGCACTTCTCATTCCCACTTTCGTCTGCGCCGCCGCTGAAAATGAGGTGAATTCGGACAGCATTCAGACTGTTGCCACGGTCGAAGAAGCCCTCAGCATTGTATCGCAAGAGTCCGACAACACTTCCGATGAAGTATGCCACGACTGCCTCACCGAATGTAAAGGCAACTGCGCCTATTCCCCCGTTATCATCGTTCCCGGCATCATGCAGTCACAGGTCTATGTCCAGAACAAGGAAAACACGGGCGATCTCCTCACCGTTGACGGTTTCCCGATAGTCGAAGGCATGGATATGGCTTTTATGTTCGATACAAAAGCTGTTACCGAAGAGCTTAAAAAGATGATTCTTCCCCTCCTTAAAGCTCTCCTTCTCGGACGAAGAAGCGATCTCATCGACCTTGTTTGCGAAATTGCAGACAAGTGCTTCTATTCTCATTACTTCAACGAGGACGGCACGAGAGCTTATGAAGCTCAGGTTGACGAATACTGGTATTCTCTTGAGGTTGCAAAGACCAAGCCCGAAAAATCGTATATGTATGCCAAAGGCTACAAGACCGACAAGGACGGCAACACTCTTCCTACCGATAAATATAAGGTGGAATACGATTTCATCATGCGTCAGGTCGATATCAGCAGTTATGCCGAAAAAGCAGGCTACGACCACACGTATTATTATGCTTACAGCTCCTTCGGAGATACTTACGAAATCGCTTCCAAGTTCAATGATTTCATTCAGATGGTAAAGGATCAGACAGGTCACGACAAGGTAAGTGTTGTTTTCATAAGCCTCGGCGGTACCATCGGTAATACCTACCTCTCCGAATTCTGCAATCCCGACGACATCGACCGCATCGTTTTTGCCGCTGCCGCGGTTGACGGTTCGTATCTTCTGAGCGATCTCATGAACTGCAACTTCAACTTCGATGACAGCGAAGTTCTTTACAACACCGCCCTTCCCGCTCTCATGACTATTGTCGGCTCGGAATATGTATGGCTCGGATACCTTCTTAATATCGTCATAAGAATCCTTCCTCAGCGTCTGTTCTCGGATTTCTTCACCGATGTTCTGTCCTCCGCCATAAGCCGTGTTCTCGGCAATCTTCTTTACAACTGCCCCTCCATGTGGGCCCTCGTTCCGAGTGAGGAATACGAGGATATGGCGGACAGACTTATTAAGAATGATGTTCTCCGCGCCAAGACGGACAGATATTACAACATCCAGAAGAATGCAGGAAAAACCTTGCAGGACCTCACCGCACAGGGTATGGACATCTTCGTTATCTGCGGCTACAACATGGCGATGCCTTCCGTTTTCGAGAGCTTCGTTCACAGCTCCGACAACATAATTCATGCTGAATCCACCTCCGTCGGTGCCACCGTTGCCCCCTACGGTCAGACTCTTCCCGCCGACTATAAGCCCGCCATCGACGAAAGCTACATTTCCCCCTACAACGAAATCGATGCAGGCACCGCCGCTCTTCCCGACAGAACATGGTTCATAAGAGGTCAGAGTCACCTCACTCTCCAGTCCTCCGTCAACGACGTCATCGAGCTTTGCGTTCAGCTTGCCGTCGACAAGGACATTAAGGATGCCCGAGTAAACAACGGCGGTTATCCTCAGTTCAACAATTACAGAAATCTCCGTGAAATCGAAAATCTCATGAAGAATTATTCGAAGCTCACCGACGAAGAAATCAACAACGCCGGTAATGCCGATAACGTTGCTGAGCTTCGTGCCGCTTACGAAAACGCAAAAGAAGTTTACGCAAAACGTGCATGGGATCCCGACGAGGCACTTGAAGCTGAAAAGCGTCTTTATAAGGCTTTCTACAAGCTCGACCTTCTCGGTGACGGCGCAAAGTCACCCTATGCAAAGTATGAAATTATACCGAACGCCGAAAAGTTCCTTTCCGCTCTCAGCAGATT
The DNA here is from genome assembly GCA_045537495.1 of Acutalibacteraceae bacterium. Taxonomy (GTDB): domain Bacteria; phylum Bacillota; class Clostridia; order Oscillospirales; family Acutalibacteraceae; genus UBA1425. Next base: position 32,252 of record JAZSPN010000075.1, on the reverse strand, counting down.
CACAACCAAACTCTTCGGCTCAAGAGATTTCATTCCTTTCATCTGACGAACAACAAAACGGACCGCACACGTGCAGTCCGTTTTACTTTTCCTATTATTCACTTCTGTTCAAACAAGCAGACACAAAAAGCGGCCCGCGGTGTGCGAGTCGCTTTTCTTGTTTTAATCAGAAAGATTTTACGATTGTGATGATCATCTTTACGAATTCTACAACAAAGTCGCCGAACTTGTAAAGTGCGCTCGCCTTGAAATTCTTGAAATAATCAACGATCTCGTTGAAAATATCCTTGATTTTTCCGAAATCAAAATCCATCTTTTTTTCCTCCGTTTTTTAATGTTAAACAGCTACGCTGAATTTACCGACTTATTTCTCCTGCAAAAGCTTTGCAAGCTCATCCATGAAAGTATTGATATCCTTGAACTGGCGGTATACAGAGGCAAATCTGACGTACGCAACCTCGTCGGTATCCTTGAGTCTTTCCATGGCAAGCTGTCCGATATGTGTCGACGTTACTTCACGGTCAAGCGAATTCTGAAGATTGCTTTCGATATCGGATACAATGCTCTCTATCGTGTCGATGGATACAGGTCTTTTTTCACAAGCTCTGAGAAGACCGTTGAAAAGCTTCGTTCTGTCGAAGACTTCTCTCGACTTGTCCTTCTTAACTACAATGACAGGTACGCTCTCGATAATCTCGTAAGTCGTGAAACGCTTGGCGCATTTGATACACTCTCTGCGACGGCGTATACGCTCACCCTCGTCGGTCGGTCTTGAATCGATAACCTTACTTTCTTCATAACCGCAAAACGGACACTTCATTTCATTCACCTCTGCATATTATTATTTTCATTCTACCACAAAATTTAATTTTTGCAAGAAGTTTCATAAATTTTTGTAACTTTTTTGTAAGATTCTATAAGCTGCTCCGTATTTTCGAAGCCCTGACGGTACAGTTCGATAATATAATTGCCGTCATAACCGACACCGTTTAATATTCCGAACAGTTTTTCGAACGAAAAATCGCCATCCGTCGGCGGTATGCAGTCACGCTCTTTTGTGTGGTCGCTTATATGAACATTGACGATGCTCTCTTTAAACTCATTCGCAAGATACAGCGGATCAATTGAGCTTCTCACCGCCTGCTTCACGTCGAACGTCATTTTGAAAAGATCGCCGAGTGCCTCTCTCTCCTTTTTCAGAAAATCCACCGATTGAGAACGGTAGTTGACAACATTTTCCTGCGATACGGTAAGTCCCCTGTCATTTGCTTCTCTGACAAGTCTTTCAAAACGAGCTATATACTCTTCATCGGAAATCCTCAGCGGGTTATAATCACCGTGCAACACCAGAATTTTGCTTCCGAGTGCATCACACGCATCGAAAAGCCCTCTGTAAAACTCCATGCCGTCTTCGATTCGTCTTTCATACTGAGAAAACAGCAGAGTTTTCTCGGCAAACGTAAAATACGGATGAACGGAATTGATATGAAGCGAATATTCATCGCGGATTCTCAATAGCTCATCAAGTATCCCACCCCTCGTTTCCGACTGCGAATTAAAAAAAATCTCGACCGTTTTGACTCCCGACTGTGCCAGTGTCAGAAGCGATTCTTCCGTCTGCATCGGATAAAAACACGATGTCGATATTCCTGTCATGTCGTTTTTCCTTTCCATATATTGTGCGTTGAAATTCATTTCTCCCCCGTGATAAAATTTTGTCGGAGGGAAAGCCATGAATAAAATTTTCGAAACCTACAACTCACTGCACAACAGAACAAAAGCTGTTCTCATTTTCTGCTGTGTCTACATACTCCTTACCGCAACCTGTGCCGCCGTCTGCTACATCGGTGCAGGCACTCTGTTCGGCTATTACAGCGCTTTTTACCTTGCAAATGATTTTATTACGGCAACAAAATCCTGCATCGGAATTACCGCTTTCGGCGCTGTCATGATTGAATACGCATCAAAGAATGGCTGACAAAAGAAGAAATCCGTCGTTATCGACAAATGCAATTTCCTTGTCCAGTCTGCCTGACAGCTCTTCCGTCGTCATGTCATCGAGGAAGATATCGCCTTCTCTGCGAAGTGCCGCCGACGGCAGTAATAGTCTGTCGCCGAGGTCTTTGCCTTCCAGCTGTTCGAGAATATCCTTACCCGTAAGCAATCCCGCAACAGTGATTTCCTTTCCGAAAAATCTGTTTTCTATCTCGTAAACATTGATTTTTATTCCCTTGAACTTCTCCGTCACCATCCGTGAAAGCTCGCACATCAGCGGATATGCCGCCTTCCCCGTAGCTATGGAAACAGTATGCGCTCTGTCATCCGCTTCACTCTCTTCAAGCGCATCGATAAACTCCTCTTTGAGCGAAGTCCAGAGTCCGACTCCGTTTTCTATCTGCGGATATTCCCCGTAATACTCCCCTGACGGCATCTCTTTTTCTGCCTTCAGGAAAAATTCATCTGCTGCAAAGGCAAGTCTTCGTATGCCTTTTTCTGCATTCCTTTCGTTAAAGCTGTCGATGATTTCAATAACTTCGGCAGCTTTTTCTTTTGTATACGCTTCTATCTCGTGCAGACCTTCTCTGTAACAGGTAAGCCCCACCGGCACCGCGGCAATACTTTTGAGCGACGGATAAAGCTTCATAAGCTCAGAAAGACTGTACCGAAGCTCATCACCGTCATTAACCGACGGGCACAATACAAGCTGAGTATTAATCTCGATTCCCGCATCCGCAAACATACGAAGGTAACGAAGACTGTTTCCCGCATCCTTATTCTTCATCATCTCAACGCGAAGCTCGGGATTCATCGTATGAACGGAAACATTGACGGGGCTTATGTGCATATCGATAATACGTCCGACTTCCGAATCCGTCAGATTTGTAAGCGTTATGTAATTTCCGAAAAGGAACGACAGTCTTGAATCGTCATCCTTGAAATAAAGACTCTCTCTCATGCCCTTCGGAAGCTGGTCGATAAAGCAGAAAATGCACTTATTCCTGCAGTGACGCTGTTTATCCATAAGATACGTGTCAAACACAAGACCTATATCCTCGTCCTCGTCCTTTTTTATTTTGATCTTCTTCAGCTTGCCCTTGTGATTTTCCACCTCGAGGACAAGAACATCATTTTTAAGATAAAAGCGGTAATCGAGAACGTCGTTGATTTCCTTGCCGTTTATCGTGTGTAAAACATATTCGGGTTTAATGCGTTTCTTTTCCGCTAATGATTTTACTCCGACACCGAGAATTCTCACTGACATGGGATCCGATCCTTTCAACTCTTAGAATAAAAAGCAAAAGACAGAGAAGAAAACTTCCCTGTCCTATAGCGATGGTTACACACCTGACTTATGCGTCAACCTTAACTACCTGACGGCCGTTATAGTAACCGCATTCCGGGCATACTCTGTGCGATCTCTTAAGTTCACCGCACTGTGAGCATTTCTCGAGCGTAGGAGCAGAAAGCTTCCATACGTTGGAACGTCTTTTATCGCGTCTTGCTTTTGATACTCTTCTCTTCGGGACTGCCATGCGAGCACCTCCTTAAATTACTTGGCTCACTAATTATCCAAAAGCTGTAACAATGCTTCAAGCCTTGAATCGACGGGCTTTTTACAGCTACATGGTCCTTCGTTGAGATTCTTTCCGCATCCCGGACATACGCCTTTGCAGTCATCCTTGCAAAGAAACTTTGAAGGAAGGCAGAGGAAAATGTCGTCACAGACAAGCTCGTCCAGCTCCAGACGGAAGGAATCCATAAGAATAAGGTCGACGTTGTTCTCGTCGTTGAGCTCCGTTACCAGTACGTGCTCAACGGGGATTTTACAGTGCTTTTCGATATCGGCGGCACATCGGTCACAACTGAGCGACAGCGTAAAATCCGCAACGGCGCAAACCGATACAACACCGGCTGTATTGACAAACCGACCGCATACCTTGACGGGGGTGGTGAACGGTTTTGTCATGTTGAAATCAACATCGGAAAGATCCATCTCGTACGAGATGTCTATCGAGTAACCAATATTGTTGAATAACGGTTCAAGCTCAAAAATCATAAACAGCAGACCTTATTACTGATAAAGATACTTGAAAACACAATATATGCCAAAATTCAAGCAGAATATATTATATCTGTTTACAGACTGTTTGTCAATATATAAACATAAAATTTTTCAAAATGTATTAAGAATTATAATTCCTTGCAGAATGTGAAAATTCTCTCGGGAAGCTGTTCCTTATCTGCGGAAACGGTGAATGTGATCTGAGTTCCCGATTCTGCACAGAACTTGTTAACCTTCTCGAGGAAAGCTGCAAGTGCTTCGTAATCCTTGCCGCCGATTTTAAGTGTTGCATCGATAAGAATATCGGTGATGTCGTGGTTACCTGCGCATACTCCGCATATGAAGCCGAAGAACTGATCGTAACCGCTGATTCCGAAATGGTCGGTATCGATAAGACGTACACGGTGGCTGAGCTGATATGTCAAAAGCGGTTCCTTTTCGATACATACGACACAGCCGTCAGATCTTTCCATCGCCTCATCAACGAGTCCGATCAAGCGCTTTGTCTTTCCGCTTCCTTTGTTGCCGATAATAAGTGAAATCATGTTTTTAATTCCTTTCGTATTGTTTATTCAAATAATCTCTTTTCGAGAATTTCTTTTTCGTTTTCATAGCCGGGCTTGCCGAGAAGTGCAAACATATTCTTTTTGTAGCTTTCGACACCGGGCTGATCAAAGGGATTTATTCCGAGAATATAGCCCGAAATTGCACAAGCAAGCTCGAAGAAGTAAATGAGCATACCCGTATGATATTCGTCGATTCTGTCGCACTCGATGACGATGTTGGGAGCGTTGCCGTCGGTGTGAGCGAGGACCGTTCCCTCGAATGCCTTTCTGTTGACAAACGACAGAGTTTTTCCCGAGAGGAAGTTGAGTCCGTCGATGTTGTCGGGATCGGTGCCGATGACTATATCGTATTTAGGCTCGTTGAACAGAACAACCGTTTCGAACAGATGACGTTCACCGTCCTGAATATACTGACCGAGTGAATGGAGGTCGGTGGAGAAAATCGCCGATGAAGGATAAAGTCCTACGCCGTCCTTGCCTTCGCTTTCTCCGTAAAGCTGTTTGAACCATTCGCACATCATGGTGAAACAGGGCTCGTATGCAACGCACAGCTCTACCTTTTTACCACTTCTGTAAAGAATGTTTCGCATGGCGGCATATTTGTAGCAGTCGTTGTTATCGATGTCGGGATCGGTATATTTCACCATGGCATCGTATGCGCCCTTCATGAGTGCATCGATGTCGATGCCTGCAACCGCTATCGGAAGAAGTCCCACCGCCGTCAGAACGGAAAATCTGCCGCCTACGTTATCGGGCACGACAAATGTTTTGTAACCCTCCGAATCGGCAAGAGATTTGAGTGTACCCTTGCACTTGTCCGTTGTTACGTAGATGCGTTCCGCGGCTCCCTTTTCACCGTATTTCTTGACAAGAAGCTCTCTGAATACTCTGAAAGCCACTGCCGGTTCGGTCGTCGTTCCCGATTTGGAAATGACGTTAACCGAAAAATCCTTGTCCTTGCAGATTTCGATAAGCTCTGCGAGTGATGATGAACTGATTGTATTTCCCGCAAAAAAGATATCGGGAGTATCCTTTTTGAGCGAATTGTATTTTTCGCTCTTTATAAGCTCGATAACCGCTCTTGCTCCGAGATATGAACCGCCGATTCCGATGACGATAAGTACCTGCGACTGCTTCTTTATTTTGTCGGCGGCACACTTTATGGCCTCGAATTCTTCCTTATCGTAATCCTCGGGAAGAGTAAGCCATCCGAGAAAATCACTGCCCTTTCCGGTACCCGATCTCAAAAGCTCGTGTGCCTTCAAAACCTCGGGTTTAATTTCCGAAAGAGCAGCTTCGGAAATTGCTTCTCCGGCATATTTACCTATGAACTTTAACGACATTATTGTTCCTCCACTTAAATTTATACATTCTTATTTTAACCTATATTGCAGATAATTTCAATACATAATAAGATAAATTTTCACTTAATTTCAAAAAAATTATTTTGCAAATGTCTGTATCATTCTTTTGAAAATTTCTTTGACGGTCAGGCATTCTATTGCTTCGGGAGATGTCAGCGAATAACTGCCTATTATCTCTCCGTCAAGCCTTAAAACAACGCTTCCGACTCTCTGCCCCTTCTCTATCGGCGCCATTGCATCGACCGACACATTTATTTCCTGCTCTATTCTGTCAGCTGCCCCCTTCGGTATCAGCACGCTTACGGTCTGCGGCACTGCCGGCACAAACGATTCTTTCATCCCTCTGATTACCCTGACGGAAGTTATTTTTTCTTTATCGATTACAGGTCTTACGGTTTCAAAATTCGCAAAACCGTAGTTAAGAAGTGCTTTTGCTCCCTCGAATCTGTCAGAGCTGTTTTCGCTTCCCATTATTACGGCGATGAGATGCGTATCTCCCCTCTTCGCCGATGCCGATATACAGCATCCCGCCTTGTTGGTCGTTCCCGTTTTGAGTCCCGTCGTGCCATCGTAAAACCTTACAAGCTTATTCGTGTTGACAAGCTCCGTTGCACCGTCACGGAGAGAGTCCATCCATACGGTCGTGTAGTTCATTATAAAGCTGTGTCGGAGAAGCTCTCTCGACATCAGCGCTATGTCGTATGCCGTTGTCAGATGCTCCGTCGTGTCATCGTCGAGTCCCGTGCAGTTGACGAAATTCGTGTTATTCATGCCGAGTGATTTCGCCTTTTCGTTCATCATGGAAACGAACTCCTCGGAGCTTCCCGCAATAAACTCGCCGAGTGCCGTACACGCATCGTTGGCACTGTATATCGCCGTCGCCTTTAAAAGCTCGTCAACCGTCATGGTTTCGCCCTCTTTGAGCCATATCTGAGATCCGCCCTTCGACGAAGCATTTGTGCTTGCCGTGACTTCGTCCGTGAGCTTGACTCTTCCGCTGTCAACAGCTTCCGCCACAAGAAGCAGTGCCATTATCTTCGTTACCGATGCGGGATAAAGTCTTTCATCCTTATTTTTGTGAGCTATAACCTTTCCGCTCGTCGCATCCATGAGCACGGCAGCTTTCGCTCTGACGGACACAGGCATATCCTCTGTTATTCCTTCATCCGACGGATTCACCACCGCCGTATCCGACTCCTCAAAGAGCATATATCCGTCTTCATAAAAATATTCCCGTGAGCTTACCGTGAATGTCAGCATCGTTATGAGCATACTCATTACGGCACATATCGCTTTTTTCATTTTGTTCGCCTCCGACTGCTTTTTTTATAATTTATGCGGTGTCTTTCAATAAAATGTTTGAATTTCCCTTTGTCTGTGATATAATTAAGTAAATCGGAGGTGCTTTTATGGCAATTTCACTACGCGAAAAACTCAGCTACGGTATAGCGGGCATGGGTGCCGATCTTTCCTACGGCATGACGAATGCCTTCTTCTCAAACTATCTCACCGACAACCTCAGGATAAAACCGGGTTATCTCAGCGGTATGTTCCTGGTTGCAAGAATATGGGACGGAATCAACGATCCCATGATGGGAACTCTCGTTGACAACACCAGGACGAAGTGGGGACGCTTCCGCCCGTGGATTCTCCTCGGCGGCATTCTCAATGCACTTGTCCTCATCATGATGTTCACGAATCCCGGATTCTCGCTCGGCAGCATCGGCGCCTACATCTACATTACCTTCGCCTACGTTTTCTGGGGCATGACTTACACCGTTTTCGATATTCCCTACTGGTCGTTTGTTCCCGCTCTCGCCACGGATCCGAAGGAACGCAACGCAATCGCCTCCATTCCGAGATTCTTCTGCGGACTCGGTCAGGCAATCGTTTCCCTCTTCACCGTTTCGATGGTGTCGACTCTCGGCAAGGGCAGCGAAGCCCTCGGCTTTCAGCGATGGTCAATCGTTCTCGCCTGCGTCTATGTTGCCGCCGTCATCGTTACCGTCACGGGCACAAAAGAACGTAACGTTCCCGAGAAAAAAGAAAGCTTCACTCTCAAAAAGGCATTTCACACCATCAAAAATAACGACCAGCTTCTCATTTTCATGATTACCGCCATCTGCTTCAACACGGGCTGGTATCTCACCAACGGACTCGGTGTCTACTACTTCAAGCACGTTCTGGGACGTTATGAGCTTTATTCCGTTTTCGCCGCCATTGTCGGTGTCGGTCAGATGGTCGGACTCGTCCTTTTTTCGGCACTTTCCAACAAGTTCACGAAGCACAAAGTTATCAAGGGCATGATGATTCTCACCGCTCTCGGTTACCTTACCATGTATTTAAACCGCAACAACAAAGGTACATCGCTCGGCGTCATGCCGATTCTCAACGTCGAAATCGACACGGGATTCATCATTTTCGCCGTCGCCGCCTTCTTCACCTGCATCGGCATAGGCGCCATGTTCGTTTCCGAAACGGTCATGCTTGCCGACGTCGTCGATTACGGCGAATTCAAGTTGGGTTACAGAACGGATTCCATCGTTTTCTCCATGAAAAGCTTCCTTCTGAAAGTCGCCTATTCCATTCAGGGACTCGTCATGGGCATAGGTCTTGAAATCGGAAAATACAATACCGACGAGGTACTCGCTCAGCCCGATTCCGCCAAAACAGCAATTTCCGTAATGGCTTTCGCTCTGCCGATACTCCTCATAGCGGTTTCTTTCACCGTCTACTGCACAAAATACAAGCTTCACGGCAAGTTCTTCGACGATGTAAACACTTCACTCTCCGAAAGAAAGGAAATCACAAATGACTGAGATATATGAAAAGCTCTTAAAATGCAAGGACTGCATACGTGCAGTTACCGCTTTTTCTCCCGAAATCGGAATCATCCTCGGCTCGGGACTCGGTGCCTTCGCCGAAAAGCTTCGGAAGGTTGCCGAAATCTCCTACCGCGATATCGAAGGCTTCCCCGTTTCCACCGTTTCGGGACACGAGGGTAAATTCATCTTCGGCTACCTCGCGGAAGTTCCCGTAATCTGTATGCAGGGACGTGTTCACTATTACGAGGGTTACACGATGTCCGATGTCGTGATGCCCGTTCGGCTCATGAAATTGCTCGGTGCAAAGGCCGTCATTCTCACGAATGCGGCAGGAGGCATCTCGGAAAAGCTCCGTGCAGGTGATCTCATGCTCATAAACGATCACATCAGCAGTTTCGTTCCGTCACCTTTAATCGGTGCAAACGTCGATGAGCTCGGCACAAGATTCCCCGACATGAGCCGTGTCTACGACGAAGAGCTTTCCTGTGTAATCCGTGATACGGCAAGAGCACTTTCCGTCGATCTCAAGGAGGGTGTTTACGTCCAGACAAGCGGTCCGAATTATGAGTCACCTGCCGAAATCAGAATGTACTCCGTTCTCGGTGCCGATGCCGTCGGAATGAGTACTGCCTGCGAAGCGGTTGCCGCAACTCACGCGGGGCTTCGTGTATGTGCAATAAGCTGTATTTCGAATCTTGCGGCAGGCATCAGCAAAAATCCGCTTTCTCACGAGGAAGTCAAGGAAACGGCCGACAGAACCGCTCCCGTTTTCAGAGCACTGCTTGAAAACTCGGTAATCAACATTTACAGCCTCATAAAATAATTTATCGGGAGAACCGCCTCGGCTCTCCCGATTTTTCTTTTTATGCTTCGGCTAATCCTTCCGCTATTCCGAGAAGAAGTATTCCCGCAATAACCGCCGATACAGTGATATACTGTTTACCTGTGAGCTTTTCTTTGAGGAAGATTCTCGAAAGAATTACCGATACGATGCAGTAGGATGCAATCATCGGTGCCGCAATGACGGCTCTTCCGCTCATCGCGAATACATATGTAAACTGTCCCGCCGTTTCGAAAATTGCCGCTGCAACTCTGTTCTTTTGCTTCGGAATTTCGATTTTCTGCTTTTTGATAACGTGAATGTAGATGAAAAGTATTACCGCAACCGCGAAGAAGGTCAGTTCGTACGAAACGTTCGCAACCTCTTCGAAGGTACCTTCAGTAACTCCGACAAGCGGTGTTTTTGTGAAATCGTCGAGATAGTAAGCGTCGAAGAATGTTCCGAGGGCATCAATAATACAGTAGAGTATCGGAAGCGTTATCGCAAGGAAGCCTACCTTGTGCTTTCTGTCGGCATCGGCTTCGTAAATTTTGTTCTGCTGTTTTTCGAGTATTCCGAGGAAGAATACACCGAGGCAGATAAGCACAACGGCTACCGATGACATAACGTCGAGTGTTTCCTGCAAAAAGATAAGACACAAAATGCACGATACCGCGCCCGAAGCGTTCTGTATCGGTGATGAAACGGACAGCTCAAGATAGCGAAGTCCGAGATATCCTATCGTCATGGAAAGAATGTACATTGCCGACACGGGAAGGTAAATCAGCAGATTCTTGAAATCGTAACCGATATCGCCGAAAATCAGCGTATAAAAAGCATGAAGTCCCATTACAACGCCGACGGCTATTGTCGTTTTGAGATGACTGTATTTATCGTTGGAATCCGCACCTTTTTTATAAAAAAGATCGGCAACACCCCATGCAAGAGTAGTAATAAGTGCATATACAAACCACATAATTTTTCTCCTTATTCAATTTTAAATTCTTTGTATGTTTCACCTTGAAGATTTTTCCACAAAAATGTTGCTCCGTCAAAAGTCATGTAGCTTCTTTCGGAGTCTTCCTTCGGGATGGAAACCGATCCCGGATTTATATAAATATTATCTCCGAACGGTTCACAAACGGGAATGTGCGTGTGACCGTGCAAAAGTATATCTCCCTTTTTCATCGGTGGTGAGTTGGCCTTGTTGAACGTGTGTCCGTGAGTTGCGTAAATAACGTTCTTTCCGTTGTCGATTATTGCGTAATCTGCCATAATCGGAAACTTTAATACCATCTGATCGACTTCGGTATCACAGTTGCCTCTGACGCACAAAATGCTGTCAGACATGCCGTTAAGCACAGAGATAACCTGTTTCGGGTTATAACCGTCAGGCAGATCGTTCCTCGGACCGTGATAGAGAATGTCGCCGAGAAGCAGAAGTCTGTCGGCATTTTCTCTCTCGAAAGCCCTTTTGAGCATTTCACAGTACGTTGCCGAACCGTGAATGTCTGAAGCTATGAGCCACTTCATCTTTTTCCCACCTTTCAATTCAGGATGCAGGAATTATATCACATTTTTCTTCTCGAAACAATATTTTTTCTTAATTTGAACGGGAATTCTTTCTAAAATAATTGACATTTACTGTAATAGAGTATATAATTCAGTATGTATATTTCTATACATATTTTTCGTTTTGAAAGGAGTTCCAACACTCATGGAAGACCCCGAACCTGCTGAGCTTGTTTTTCAGCTCATATTGCTTTTTGTCCTCATTCTCGTCAACGCTTTCTTTGCGATGAGCGAAATTGCCATTATTTCTCTCAATGACAACAAACTCGAGCATCTTGCCGATGAAGGCGACAAAAAGGCTAAAAAGGTGCTTAAACTCACATCGAATTCGAGCAACTTCCTCTCCACCATTCAGATAGGTGTCACTCTTGCAGGATTCCTGACATCGGCGTCCGCTTCGCAATCGTTCGTCGAAATGCTTTCGGGTGCAATTGACAAGGTTTCCTTCTTTTCGGGCATCCCCGACAACATCATCGAAACCTTTTCCCTTATCGTCATTACGCTCATAACCTCCTATTTTTCTCTCGTTCTCGGTGAGCTTGCTCCCAAGAAAATTGCTATGAGCAATCCCGAAAAGATTTCTTATGCCGTTGTGGGTATTCTTCTGTTTATCCAGAAGATAACGATCCCCTTTGTCAAGATTCTCTCTCTTTCCACAAACGCCATTGTACGTATTTTCGGTATCGATCCCCATGCAGATGCGGAATCCGTCACCGAGGAGGAAATCCGCATGATGGTTGATGTCGGCGAAGAAAAAGGTGTCATTGAAGATGTTCAGAAGGAAATGATCAACAATATCTTCGAATTCGACGATATCGATGCAGGTGATATCATGACTCACCGCACGGATATTGTTGCCATTGATGTCGATGATCCGCTCCAAGACGTTATCAAGCTTTCCGTCGAGGAAGGACGTTCGAGAATTCCCGTTTATGAAGAAGAGCTTGACAATATTATCGGTGTCATTCATATAAAGGACCTTCTTCCCTATATAGGTCATCAACTTCCCATGGAAACCACCCTTCGCAGTATCATGCGTGAGGCTTACTATATCCCTGAAACGAAGCGTTGCGGTGATCTCTTCAAGGAGATGACCGAAAATCATACCCAGCTTGCAATCGTCGTTGACGAATACGGCGGAACGGCGGGACTTCTCACCATCGAGGATCTTCTCGAATCCATAGTCGGAAACATTCAGGACGAATTCGATGATGAGGAAGAAGAAATTTCCAAGATAAACGAAACCACCTTCACCATCGACGGCACCACTTCGATCGACGAGGTCGATGAGCTTGTCGGTGTCGAAATTCCCGAAGGTGACTATGATACTCTTGCCGGCTTCCTGATTTCCGAACTCGGATTCCTTCCGAAGGACGGCGAAATGAACGAAGTCGAGTTTAAAAATCTTCATTTTACAATTCTCAACGTTGAGGATCGCCGTATCGGCAAAGTCAAGGTCGAGATTCTTCCTCTCCCCGAAAAGACGGAGGACGACGATGAGTCCGACGAAAATATCACATGGAAGGAACGCAGAGAAAGAAAAGAGCGTTCCAAGGATAAGGATTAATTTTACGGCGTACCTGCATTTTGGGTACGCCCCTATTTTCAGGTGATACAAATGAAAAAAAATCAAGATACGACCAAAAAGCACGTAAGCACCTGCATCATGAACAAAAACGAATACCCCTACGTCTTCGTTGCCGGAATGGCAGGCTGGGGTGAAAAAAGCAAGCTCAGCCACGTTGTTCCGTACTGGGGCTGTTTTTCCTTCGACATCACCGCATTTTTGAAGAAGAACGGCATTTGTGCCGCATCCGCATCTATTTCGCCTCTCGGAAGTGCGTGGGACAGAGCCTGTGAGCTTTACGCGGAGCTTACGGGAACTCGTGTCGATTACGGCAAGGCACACAGCGAAAAATTCGGTCATGACCGCTACGGCGCCGTGTACGAAAAACCGCTTATCCCCTGCTTCGGAAAACGCAATTCAAGCGGTAATGTTCAAAAGATCAATCTCGTTTCTCACAGCTTCGGAGGTCCGAGTGTACGACTGCTCGTACATCTTCTCTCGGAAGGCTCCGCCGAAGAAAGAGAAGCTACCACCGACGGCTCGATTTCCCCTCTTTTTGTCGGCGGTCAGTCCGATCTCATTTTCAGCATAACCACCATCTGTGCCCCTCACAACGGCACCACCATGCAGAAATCCATGGCCGTTCCCGTGGCTTCGCTTATCAAGGGCTGTTACTTCGTGCTCAACGACGTCGTTGCCAACTCCGTCTTCGACGACTGGTATCTCGTCCGTCTTGAACATTTCGGCATAGGCTCGTATCACTCAAAAAAGGGTGAAGCCTCCTTTATGAACACGAAGGAAATGAAAAAATTTGCCGAAAGTGAAGATAACGTTTTCTTCGACGTCAGTGTAGAAGGCTCTCAGAAGCTCAACTCGAATCTTCACACTTACGACAACATCTACTATTTCTCTTTTGCCGTTCAGGGCACCAGGGAAAAGGACGTGAACGGCAAAATCCGCCATGTTCCGACGGATGCCATGATTCCGCCTCTTCGCAGATTTTCAAGGCTCATCGGCAGACTCACCTACACCTCCGACACCGGCATCGACGTCGATGAATCGTGGCTTGCAAACGACGGCGTCGTCAATACCGTTTCTCAGAAATCTCCGCTTTCGGAGCCTTCTTGTGATTTCGACATTAACCGTATCGAAAAGGGAATATGGAATGTTATGCCGACACTGAACGGTAACCATGCCACCGTTATCGGTCTTGCCGCCGATGACGACTTCATAAAAAGGTTCTATCTCGACCATTTCAGACTTATAAACCAACTTTCGAAAGGTGAAAACAAATAATGTCAGAAAACAGTTACAGAACTCCTTCCCGAAAGGCGATAAAACTTATGAGAATCACCTCGACGCTCTCGCTTTTCTTCTTTTTTATTCTTCCGTGTGTCGCAATTTCCGCTCATTACCGCTATCTCCTTGAAGAATTCACTTACATCATTATCGCGGTAAGCATCATTTTCAGCATAGCCTATATCGCGATTACACCGAAAATCCGTTTCAGCAGATACAAATATCTGATTGAGCCGAACAGGATCGAAATCATTGAAGGTCTTTTTTTCATAAAGCGCACCATCGTTCCCATCGACAGAATATACCAGATCGATGTTCAGAAAGGCCCCATCGACAACGCCGTCGGTGTCGCCAAGGTCAGAATCACAACGGCGGGCTCTTCGGCGGCTTTCAGATTTCTTGAGCCGGAAACCGCAAACGAAATTGCAATGCATCTCAACAATGCCGTTCTTTCAAAAATAAATACCGAAGGGGCTGACAGTGATGTTTAAAAGTCCCACAAGAAACCATTTTTCCGTTGTCATCGAACGTCTTGCAGGACTTTTTGCTTTTTTGTTCGTCTTTCTGTTCAGCTTTTTAAGGGACTACGGCTGGGATATTTTCCGTCCCTCCTTTTACAGAGCGCTGATATTCAATGCACAGTTCTACAACGATAAAATTCTGTACGGCTTCATCGCCTTTTCGATTTTCTTTTTATGGTATCTGTTCATTTGTTGGAGATACTGGAAAAAAACAACGTTCCGCATCGACGGTACCGATTTTGTTCACGAAAAGAAAACCCTTTTCAGCTCACAGTCAAGGCTTCCCATCGAAAACATCGCCGTCGTCAACGTTGAACGCAACTTTTTTGAACGCATCATCGGCACCGCCAAGGTCAAAATCGACCTCAATTCCTCACGGACGGCAGGTGCAACCGATTTCAAGTTTGTTTTAAAGCACGACGAAGCCCTGCAGCTTAAAGAAGTTCTCACCCGGATAAAGCAGACCGTAGCTCCGAGTGTATCCGACATCGACGTTTCCGACCGTACAACGGTAGCCTCGTTTTCCAACCGTCAGGCAGTCATCACGAAGCTTCTCTCCTTCCCCATTCTCCAGGTACTTTCGGCAGTTCTGTTCTTCTTCGTTCTGCCTCAGTTCGAAACCTCCGGCAACGCCGATATGAGTAAGCTCTGGTACTGGCTCCTCATCGCCATGCTCGGTTACTTCGGCTCGCTCATTCCCGGCACACTCAACCTCTGCAACTATCTCGTCGAGAAAAAAGAAGACATGATCTTCATCAGCTGCGGTATGATAAACAAGCGTAATTACGTTTTTGAAACCGACAAAATCAATGCCGTCATCATAAATCAGCCCGTTCTTGCAAGATTTTTCGGTATGCAGTCAATCGATCTCGCCGTTGTCGGTCTCGGCAACGAAAAAAACGAAACCACCCATATTTCGCTCATGGTAAAAGAAACTCAGGCAAAAGAAATTCTCTCTCTTTGCGCTCCCGATTTCGAGTGCTCAGAGCCTCTTCGTAAATGTCATCCGCTGGTCATGCTCTTCCCGATTATACGTTCTTTCGTCCTCGGTGCAGCAGCTCTCCTTCTGAAACCCGTTTACACGAATTATTTGCAGATTGCCATTCTTGTTTTTGCCGTTTCCGCGTTTGCCGCCGTCTGTCAATACAGGGTGTGCACCTTCGCCGCCGACAATGAGATTCTCACCTATTCAACGGGCATCTTCAACAAGAAAACCTTCTTCTTCAAATTCGGTGATATTCAGAATATCAATTTACGCACCAACGCTCTTTACAGAAAGAAAAATCTCGGACGTGTCGCATTCTCGATTCTCGCCGCATCCGCCGTCCGCGATCACAAAACGGGACTTTTCGTTTTCGATGACTTTGACACTCTTTCAAACAGCGTAACCTCTCACAAGGACAATCTTTCCCTCAGAAAATTCGGAAAGAGAACAACAAAATAAGCTCCTAAAACAGCAAATCCGATCTGTAAAATACAGGTCGGATTTTGTCTTTTATTTTGTTTGCCATATTATCAGGAGTTTTCCGTCCCTTACGGAGATTTCGCTCTCTTCTCCCGTAAACTCATTGCTGACTCCCACAGGGAACGAATTCGAAAGCACGGCATCACAGAGAGAATATTTCAGTCCCCTTTCCGTGACACCGTTCGCCTTCTCGCCATACGAGAAAACAGAAATGTATCCTCTGTAATCCGACGGAAAGCGTACAGCTTCGTTTTCTATCAGCGTAATCGCCGTATTTTCTCCGTACATAACGGCGGATGCTCCGTGCTCCTTGATAAAGCTCAGTGTCTGGATATTCGCAAACGTATGGTCGAATCTGCCTCCCGAACCGCCGTATATGATAAACTCCTTAAAACCTCTTTTCAGTCCTTCTCTGACCGCAAGAAGCGTATCCGTATCGTCTTTTTCCGCAGGACTTCTCAGCACCTCACCGCACTTCGGCACGTAGCCGAGAGAATCGAAATCTCCCACGGTAAGGTCGGGTGTAATCCCCATTCCGACAAGGTGCTCATAGCCTTTGTCGGCCGCGATAATAAAGCTGTCCTTCGGAATTTTCATATTCGCATCATACATTGAAGCTACGATAACGCAAATCATCAGAAACTCCTTTTATCAATACATGTCGGCAAGATCGAGAATAAGACGCTCCGTCTTTTCCCAGCCGAGGCAAGGATCCGTAATCGACTTACCGTAGATGTTTTCGCCGATTTTCTGTGCACCGTCCTCGATATAACTTTCAATCATGAAGCCCTTGACAAGCTGTCTGATATGATCGGAATATCTGCAGCTGTACAGTACCTCTTTCGCTATTCTGATCTGTTCAAGATACTTTTTGCCCGAGTTTGCATGGTTGGTGTCGATGATGACTCCCATATTTGCAAGCCCTTTTTCCGTGTAAGCATCGAACAGAGCGTTGATATCCTCGTAGTGGTAATTCGGCATTGAATGTCCCTTGCTGTCAACGTAGCCTCTGAGAATTGCGTGTGCCAGCTCATTTCCTTCACTCTCGACTTCCCAGCCTCTGTAAAGGAATGTATGCGGATGCTGTGCCGCAATAATCGAATTCATCATAACCGAAATGTCACCCGATGTCGGATTCTTCATTCCGACGGGAATGGTAAGTCCCGATGCGGTGAGTCGGTGCTGTTGATTCTCGACGGATCTTGCACCGATTGCAACGTATGAAAGTATATCGGAAAGATATCTGTAATTCTCGGGATAAAGCATCTCGTCCGCACAGGTAAATCCCGTTTCTCTGATTGCACGAAGGTGAATCGATCTTATCGAAATGATACCGCGAAGCATATCGGAATGTCCCGTCGGATCGGGCTGATGAAGCATTCCCTTGTAGCCGTCACCCGTTGTTCTCGGCTTGTTGGTATAGATTCTCGGAATGATGAGTATCTTTTCCTTCACCTTTTCCTGGACTTCGCGAAGTCTTGTTATGTAATCAATAACGGAATCCTCGTTATCCGCAGAACACGGGCCTATCACGAGTGCAAGTCTTTGATCCTCGCCCGTGAAAATCTTCTTTATCTCGGCATCACGCTGAAGCTTTAACTTTTCCATTTCCGCCGTCATGGGATACATTTCTTTTATCTCAAGCGGTATCGGTAATTTTCTTTTGAAATTCATACATTTCTCTCCTTGTCGTTTTTATCAAATAATGCTCTTCGTGCCGTTGATTTTCTCATCATGTCACGCATAGGCTCTATTTCGTCATTGAGAAGCATATTGCGAAGGCTTTCGAACTTTTCGGAGAACATATCCATCTGCCGAAGAAGTGCTTCCTTGTTGCTGACAAAAAGCTCACTCCACATGGCATCGTTGATACGCGCAATTCTCGTAAGATCCCTGAAAGAGTTTCCCGTGTAATCCTCGAGATGCTCCATTTCGTTGCACGTCATCAGAGTTATCGCTATACAGTGAGTAAGCTGTGATACAAATCCGATGACATCGTCGTGCACCGCAGGAGTCAACTCCGATATACGTGCAAAACCCAGCGTTTCTCCAAGCTCTTTGCAAAATTCAACTGCTTCTTTTGTATTCTTTTCCGTCGGTGTAACGATGAAGTTTGCATCCCTGAATATGGCATCGTCACTGTTCTGTACACCGAAGACCTCACGTCCCGCCATGGGATGTGCCGCGATAAATTCCACATCTTCGCGAAGGATTTCCTGAACCTCCGTTACTACCGTCGTCTTGACACCCGTTACATCGGTTATTATCGCTCCGCTTTTAAAAAGATGCTGATAATTCCTTACCCATTCAACAAACGTTTTCGGGTACAGTCCGAATATCACAAGATCGGCATTTTTTACAAGCTCTTCTTCTATTTCCGTTGTACCGTATTCGATGATTTTGTTGTTAAGTGCAAAATCTATGGAATTCTTGCTCTTCGTTATACTTTTTACCGAAAAACCTTTTTTGGTAAGCGCTCTGGCATAACTGCCGCCTATCAGTCCGAGTCCCACGATAAGGACATTTAAATCTTTGCTAAATTTCATATTTATCCCCTGAAAGCTTTATCTTGATTCCAAGCTTTTCTATCTCTTTGAAAAAATCGGGATAGCTTTTTCTGACGGCTTCTGCACCGTCAATGCTTCCTCCCGTCAAAGAAAGAAGCAACGTGAGCGACATCACTATTCTGTGGTCGTTGTGAGAACACAGCGCTTCTGTCGGTGTATGAAGTCCTCCCTCAACCGTTATTTCATCTTCCGAAACAGTTGTCTTTACACCGAACTTTGACAGCTCCTCCTTCATTGCTTCGCCTCTGTCACTCTCTTTTATCCGAAGCCTTCCCGTCCCCGTAAATCTTGCTCCGTGATTGGCGGCAGAAAGCGCCATGAGCACAGGTCCCAGGTCGGGACAGTCAGAAATATCGAGTGTCGGAGTACCGTTCTTTATCATTTCAAAATACTGTCTGTATATCTTGTCGCCCTGAATACTGTCCGATGACAGACCTTCCGTTTCCACTTCTCCGCCTACGAGGTTGAATGCGTCGAGAAAAGCCGAATTCGACCAGTCACCCTCGACCGCCGTTTCCTGAGGCTTATATTCCTGAGAGCCCTTTATATAAAGAGTATCAGGCGTTTCCCACGTACACTCAACACCGAAGCGTTTCAACGTGCTGAGAGTCATCTCTATATACGGAAGACTTTCTATGGGCGGTTTTATATGAATTCTGCTGTCGGAATCCGCAAGCGGAAGCGCAAACAGTAATCCGCTGATAAACTGACTGCTGATGTTGCCCTCGACCTCGAATTCACCGCTTCTGATTTTTCCTTTTACCGTTACTTTTTCATCATCTCTTGCAAGAGTAATGCCTTGCTCTTTCGTTATATCCTCGTATACCGAAAGAGGTCTTGAAAGAAGTCTTTCACTGCCGTAAAGCTCTGCTTTTTTATCTCCGAGAAGGCATAGCGGTATGAAAAACCTCAATGTGCTTCCGCTTTCACGGCAATACAGCTTTCTCTCCCTGTCGAAGCTTACATCGGTACCGTCTGTTATTACGCTGTCACCCTCAATTTTTATCGCTGCGCCGAGTGAAGAAAGGCAGTCGATTGTCGCCCTGATATCCTCTGAAAAAGCAACATTTTTTATGCGGCTGATCCCTTTTGCAAGTCCTGCACAAATAAGAAGCCTGTGGGCATCGCTTTTTGAAGGCGGTGCCGTAACCTTTCCGCGTGCAGTGCTTTTTTCTACCGTTACCGTCATTTTATCATCTCCGAAAGCACATCAACCGCTTCGAGGTAACCGTCGGTGCCCTTACCCTCAATACAGCATACGGCCGCTTCGCGGATATAGCTTATCCTTCTGAACTCTTCTCTTTCGTTTACCCTTGAAATGTGCACCTCAACAGTCGGTATCATAACCGATTTTACCGCATCGAGAATCGCTATGCTCGTATGCGTATATGCACCCGGATTTATCACGATGCCGTCATATTTTTCGAAATATGCCCTTTGAATCTCGTCTACAAGCGCACCCTCATGATTTGACTGAAAGAAAGATACCTCGATGCCTTTTTCTAAACAATACTCTTCCGTCTTTTTTATAAGATCCTGATAGGTTTCCGTGCCGTAGTGCTGCGGCTCACGAATACCCAGCATATTAAGGTTAGGTCCGTTTATGACGAGAAGCTTCATTTAAATCTCCCTTTCTTTCAAAAATTCGTCTGCAATTTTCTGTACGGCACCGTCCATTGTGCCGCTGTTGTCTATCCTTATATCTGCCGTGGATGTATATATCGGAAATCTTTCATTATACCGCTTTTCAACCGCTTCGATTGTTGAAGATAACGGTCTGTCATCCGTCGGAAAAAGCATTTCAAGAGGTCTGTCGATGAAATAGATTCTTCCGTTTCTCTTTAATCTGTCGGTATTTATGCTTCGAAGAACGGCACCTCCGCCCGTCGCTATAACGGCACCTCTTGCGCTCCGCGACACCTCTTCGATTACCTTCTCTTCCGTATCGCGAAAATGCTCTTCTCCGAATTTTTCGAAAATCTCGGGGATGCTCATACCTTCTTTTTCCGCGATGAGTATATCCGTATCTATAAATTCTCTGCAAAGTTTTTTTGAAAGCTCTTTCCCGATACTGCTTTTTCCGCTCGACGGCATTCCCGTCAGAACGATATTTTCTTTATCGGTTACCATTTTTCTGTAAATCTCTTCCGAAAGACCTTCTTTTGACGTGTTCCCCGTGAAAATCTCGTACGCTCTCACCGCCTGAGCAACAAGCATATACAGCCCTCCGACGGCATTTATACCGTTTTTCTTTGCCCTCATTATGAGCTCCGTCCTCAGAGGATTGTATACGGCATCGACAACACCTTTCAGATTTTTGAATTTCAAAGGATCCACCGCCGAAGTTTCGGTATTCGGAAACATTCCGCAGGGAGTCGTATTGATAATATAATCGGCATCGGCACAAGCTTCGTAAACTTCGTCGTAGCTGACCGTCGTGTCGCTCTTTGTCCTGCTTGCGGTTATCACTTCTTTTGCCCCGAGATCGTTTGCCACTGTACGTGCAGTCTTTGAAGTGCCTCCCGTTCCGAGTATCAGCACCTTTGAGCCTTTCAGAATCATTCCCGAACGCTTTATCAGCGACGTCATTCCGTAATGGTCGGTATTGTATCCGTAAAGCTCTCCGTTTTTGTTTACAACGGTATTTACCGCTCCGATTCTCTTTGCCTCTTCGCTGATTTCTTTCATGTAAGGAATTACCGACTGCTTGTAAGGAATGGTTACGTTTATTCCCGTGAAATCACGCTGTGTCATAAAGGAATGAAGCTCTTCCTTTCGGACTTCTCTCAATGTGTAGTCATATGCCGATATCTCTTCATGGATAAGCTTTGAATAGCTGTGTCCGAGTTTTTCACCGATACATCCGAATTCCACGGTTTTCTCTCCTTATAAATCGTTTCCGTATCTTTCCGCCATCATGTCAAGTATACATAATGCCGTTGCACTGTTTATCACGACGGCCGCTCTGTGCACAATTGCAGGATCATGCCTGCCCTCCACCGTCAATTTGCAGTTTTCTCCCGTGCTCATGTCAACGGTATCCTGCTCTCTCAAAATTGAAGGCGTCGGCTTTACGGCACATCTGAAAATGATCGGCATCGCGTTGGTTATACCGCCGTTTATTCCGCCGTTGTTGTTGGTTAAAGTCCTGATTTCTCCGTTTTCCATGTGAAACGGATCGTTCGCTTCACTGCCTCTCATGCCCGACAGCTCAAAGCCCTTGCCGAATTCTATGCCTTTTACGGCGGGAACGCTGAACATCATGTGGGAAATTCTGCTCTCGACGGAGTCGAACCACGGCTCACCTATTCCCGAAGGAAGCCCGATAACCGCCGTTTCCGTCACACCGCCTACGCTGTCAAGCTCCGCTTTCGCCTTTGCGATTTCTTCCCTCATAAGCTTTTCGGCGCACATATCCAGCACGGGAAAATTCTTGTCGGACAGATACTCGATATCTTTTGAATACTCCGAAAAATCTCTGTCGCCGACATTTGCACAGCTTTTCACGTGAGTGCCTATCGCGATACCCTTTTCTTTAAGAATTCCGATGGCAATTGCACCCGCCGCAACGATTCCCGAGGTTATCCTGCCCGAAAAATGGCCTCCTCCGCGGTAATCCTCGTATCCCTTGTATTTGACGTGTGCGGTGTAGTCCGCATGTGACGGACGTGCCTTGTATCGTGTTTTCGAATAATCGTGACTTCGCTGTGACGTATTTTCTATCACGATGCAGACAGGTGTTCCCGTTGTGTATCCTTCGAAAACTCCGCTGATTATTCTGAAAGAGTCACCCTCAACTCTGCCGGTCGATTCTTTTCCCGACGGTCTTCGAAGTGAAAGCTGCGCCTTAATAAATTCCTCGTCAACCCTGAAGCCTGCACCTATTCCGTCAAGAATTACGCATATACCTTCGCCGTGACTCTCCCCTGCTATTGTTATACCGATGCTGTTCCCGTACGTATTTTTCATTATCGAAACTCCAATCAGCCAAAGATTCTTTCCGCTCTTTCGGTTATCTCGTCGGCGGTTTCTGTTTTCATCACGAATTCACCCGCTTTTTCGACGAGTATTACCGTGACTCCCGATTTTTCCGACTTTTTGTCGTGTGATACGGCACTTCGTATTTCGTTTCCGTCGATTTTCACATACGTGGGAAGTCCTTCTTTTCTGAGTACCCTGAGAAGCCTCTCGCGGACTTCGTCGGAACACATCGGCAACATTCCGAGTGCCACACATTCGCCGTGATAGAGCCCCGAAAGCCCTTCCGCTGTTTCTATGGCGTGACCTACCGTATGCCCGAAATTGAGCACCTTGCGAAGTGACGATTCTTTTTCATCCCTCATTACGACGTCGCGTTTTATTTTAAGCGAACCGATTATTACCTCGTCCGCAATATCTTCGAAATTTCTGCTCTCGATAAGCTCGAAAAGCTCTCTGTCGCAAGTCAGCGACATCTTGATGCTCTCCGCAAGACCGCTTAAAATCTGCCTTTTCGGCAGTGTTTTTAAAAGATCGGGATCCACTATGACCTTTTTCGGCTGATAGAATGCCCCGATGATGTTCTTGATTTCACCGAGATTCACCGCGGTTTTTCCGCCTATCGACGAATCGACCTGAGAAAGAAGTGTTGTCGGAATATTGTAAAAATCAATACCTCTCATGTATGCCGATGCCGCAAATCCCGCAAGATCACCTACGACTCCGCCTCCGACGGCAACTACGCAGTCACCGCGCTGAAAAGAAGCGTCAAGCATCGTTCTGCACACCTGTTCGAAAACCGCCAGACTCTTGCTTCCCTCTCCCTCGGGGACCGTCATAACTGTCGGTTCGGCACACTTTTCGGCAATTGTCTTCGAATACTCCTCCGGCACACCGCTGTCCGTCAGAACAAGCACCTTTCTTTTAAGATTCAGATACTGTTCCGCTTTAAGAAGCGCACCTCTTTCCACAACTATATCATAACTGTCACTGCCGAGTTCCATTCTGAGTATCATAAGGATTTTATCCCCTTTAAATCAATTTGAATAAACACCTGCAAGACGAAGCTTATCACAGCTTTTCTCAATAGATTCGAGAAAATGCTTTCCGTTTTCGCTTCTGATTGCTCCCTCTGCCTCTATGAAAAAGTAGTACTTCCAAAGAAGATCCTTCATCGGTCTGCTGTGAATCGCACTCATGTTGAATCCGTGCTTCGTAACCTCGTTCATCACACGTGCCAGAGATCCTACCTCGTTGCTGACGGTGAACAGAAGCAAAAATCTGTCGCTGTCAGAATATCCGACATTGAGATTCTCCGATCTCGACAAAACGGCAAACTTCGTCGTGTTGTTTCTGCTTTCATTGATCTGTCTGTCAAGCACGGTGAGTCCGTATTTTGCGGCACTTTCCTCACTCGCTATTGCCGCCACCGACCTGTCATTCTTTTCGGCAACATAACGTGCCGCAAATGCAGTATTTTCGTACTGAACACGTGAAAAACCGTGCTTCGTTATATATCCCGAACACTGACTGAGTGCCTGAGGATGGCTGACTACCGTTTTTATATCCTCGAATTTTGCACCCGGGACTGCAAGCAGGTTATGCGTTATCGGAAAATCATACATTCCCGTGACAAATAAGTTGCCCGAAAACAGAAGATCCGATACCTGCCCGACATCGCCTGCAAAGCTGTTTTCAATAGGTAATACGGCACTGTCGCATCTGCCGTCAACAACCGACTCATATGCCTCGAAAAAGCTTTCGAACGGTATCTTCCGGGCGGTAGAGAAAATCTTGTCTGCCGCAAGGTATGCGAATGCGCCCTCTGTACCGCAGTATGCTATTTTCATCCCCTCAAGTATACGGCGCTGATAATTTTTCGATATATCGATGGTGCTTCTTAAAAAGCTCGTGTAAAAATCACGTAAATTCTCATCGGCTATGTATGAAAGATTTTTTGCAACCAGCTTTTCCTCTCTGTCCCTGTCAAATATCGGAAGTCCGTGTTCCCTCTTGTAATCGGCAACCTCTTCGGCTGCCGACATTCTTTCGCAGAAAAGCCTTGCCATTTCACGGTCGATCTCGTTAATTTTGTTTCGTGCAGATTCGATATTGCTCATATTTATCCCTTATTTCTTTATTGTAGTAACATTATAGCATAACGCTTTAACGATTTCAAGCTTTAACTTGATAAAGTTAAGTAAAAATTTTCAGAAATTTTTTGTTAAATTTCACAAAAACCAAATTCATTATAAAAGCAAAAACCGATGAGAATTCTTTCGAATAATCACCGGTTCATTATGATTGTCTTAAAAGTCAATATTTTTCGGTGACTCTTCACCCTCACGGGTTATTTAAGAGCTTCCTTGATTGCAGCATTGATCTGTTCACGTTTCGAAAGCACCCATCCGTCATCCGTAGGATATTCGGAGAAGGTAATTCCGTTTGTTCCGTCCTCAAGCACCTGCAACGCCTTTTCTCTGCCGCAAAGTGCTTCAAGAAGCTGTAACGCCCTCTGATCCTGAATTGCCTCTCTGAAAACCTTGAAGCGAAGAGAAGGCAGTGCCTCTCCTCCCTCGCCCGGATAAAGCACAAAAGCATCGCCCGCCGGGAATGCTCCGCCTGCATCGCTGACTTCGAACGGATTTATCTCGTATACCGAAAGCTGGGAATTCCAGAAATTGAGTCCCCACTGAAGGAAGCCTCTGACATCATACTTGTACATCTGATATCCGAGTACTCTTGTACGCTGTGACGGCATCGCAAAGAAGCGGTTCGGATAATGTCCGCTTGACGGTCCGCAACAGTAGTATGTCCACATTTCGGGCACCTTGCCCACAAAGTCGATTGCATGGTTGATGCACGGAATAGGGTTTTTGATACAGCCTTTTTCATAAAAATCGATGTCGGAAAGTGCATCAATAATTCTGCAATTCGGGAATATCTCACGGATAAGTGCACTTCTCACGGCATATTCCTTGATTCTGAGCATATTCGGCTCATCCGATACATGGAACATACAACGCTCCGTGATGCCCTTTTTGTCCATGTACTCGTTCATTTTTTCTGCAAATGCACGAAGGAAGTCTGTATATTTTTTACTTGCCGCCCACGTCGTCCAGCCGAAAATCTTCTTTTCCTTGCCCTTCACGGTTGCAACAACCTTGGGTGCGTGCATGGCTCCCCACTGGGTAAACAGATGCGACATTTCGAAATACCTGACACCCGCTCTGTCGCACATATCAACCCATCGGTCGAGTCTGTCGAATCCGAACGAATACGTTCCGTCGTCGTTCTTTACGACTTCAATAAGCTGTACCGTTCTGCGTTCCGCCCCTATCTCTGTATCGAGGGGAGGTGTGAATAACGGTGTCAGAAGGAAATTGACGCCGTGGCGTACCGCTTCTTTTGCAAAGTTTTCGACGATTCTCCAGTATTCCTCGCTGAAAGCTTCTATCTTGTAGTAATTGCAGATACAGTCCGTGTGGAACCAGTTTGTGCATATAAGCTTCTGTTCGGGAAGAGAAGCGTTGATGATTTCAACCGAAAGCGATTTACTGACGGCTTCTTTTCCGTCTTTTCTGAGAGTTACCGTAACTTCGTGCAGTCCCTCTTTGTAATCGTCGGCCTTTATCTCGAACCAGATACTCTTCCAATTCCCCGCCTTTGCCGTAACCTTTTGTGACGGCTTTAAAAGATCGGGGTAAAGTCCCTCCTCCTTGCGGAGAAAATAGTCGTCGGCATTGTCACCGCAAACCTTGTTTGCAGGAATTTCTTCGACGGAATACGTGACGATACAAAGGTCGGAATCCGCTTCAACTTCGTAACAGCCGTCAGCTTCGTCACAGAAAGCTAACTGGAATGCACCGTATTCATTTTTAAGAATCGAGAGCTTTTCTATTGCGCCCGACGGTGCTTCATCGGAAAAAACCTTGGAAAGAGAGCTTAGTATCATGCTTTTCACAAAATATCACTCCGAAGTATTATTTTTTCAATGCCTTGTCTTTGTTGTAAGAGCTTTCGACCGCCTTCATGACGGCATTTTCGAATCCGTTTTCCATGAGTGCGGAAATACCGTCAATCGTTGTTCCGGCAGGAGTACAGACTCTGTCGATAAGCTCGTAAGGGTGAGCATCGCTCGAAAGCACCGCCTTGGCACTGCCGAGAACAGTCTGAGCCGCTATGCGAAGAGCAAGATTCTTCGAAACACCGATTTTGACACCTGCTCTTGCCAACTCGTCCACAAATTTGTAAGCGAATGCAGGTACGCATCCCGCAAGCACGCTGAACTGCGGAAACAGCGACTCGTCAAGCTTTATCGCATCACCGAACAACTTGCAGAAAAAGTCGAGAAATTCCGCCTCTTCCTCCGACACCGAGTCATTCGTACAGTAAGCCGTCATGGCACCGCCGATTGATGCGTTTATGTTGGTCATAATTCTTGCGATCTTCGCCTTGTACGGAAGGAAAGACGCGATATAATCGACCGTAAGCCCTGCCGCAACCGACAAAATGAGCGGATTATTCTTTTCGAAATCCGAAGCAAGCGATTCGAGAAGAGCGGCAAAATCCTTCGGCTTTACACTGAGAATTACAACATCACAGCTTCGTGCAATTTCGTTTGCACTGTCTGCACTGTTTGTACCGAACTTAATTTTGTTTTCCTCCACCTTCTGAGGAAAAATATCATAGAGTGTAAAGTCACTGCCCTTGAGCTTTCCTGAACTGACACTTCCGGAAATAACCGCTGATGCCAAATTACCCGTACCTACTACTCCGATTTTCACGTTTATTCCTCCTCGGGAAGGTCAGATGTACAGTTGGGGCACTTGACAGCTTCGATGCTGATTTCCGATTTACAGAAGGGGCAGATCTTTGTCGCGGGAGCCTCTTCGACAACTTCTTCTTCCTTTTGTCCGATTGTTCTGACTTTGTTGATGCCCTTGATGAGAAGGAAGATTACGAATGCCATGATGAAGAAATTGATAACCGCAGAAATGAAGTTACCGTATGAAAGTACTGCTACGCCTGCTTCCTTTGCAGCTTCCACGGTATCATACTTGACATCGCCGCTGAGCTGAATGAAGAGATTTGTGAAGTCGAGTCCCTTTGTAAAAAGACTGATTACGGGCATTACGATGTCGTCGACCAGGGACTTTACGATTGCCTGGAAAGCTCCGCCGACGATAACGCCGACAGCAAGGTCAACCACGTTGCCTCTGAGTAC
Organism: Acutalibacteraceae bacterium; assembly: GCA_045537495.1. Classification (GTDB taxonomy): domain Bacteria; phylum Bacillota; class Clostridia; order Oscillospirales; family Acutalibacteraceae; genus UBA1425. The sequence goes on along the minus strand of JAZSPN010000075.1, from coordinate 4,418 downwards.
GAAGGTTTTGAATTCGCTGATAAAGCCGCTCTTTTTCTTGTCTGCCATTTTAATTTCTCCTTTACCAATTTAATATCTGTTCGGGATGATCAAAGATGTCATCCATGCGACGTAAAAACGGAACAACTCCGTCAAAGTCCATAGCTCTGTGGTCAAAAGCAATACAGAAAGGCATCATCTCGCGGATTTCCACCTTGTCGACGCCGGTTTCGTCGGTTACGACGACGGGCTTTTTCTGTACCGCCGATGCTACGAGTGCAAATACCTGGGGCGGAATAATTTCGAGAAGTGCGGGCATTCCTCTCTGTTCACGGAAAATAGAGCCCACGTTGGAAAACGTTACCGTACCCTGCTCGATATCCTTGTATGTAATTCTCTCTTCCTCGGGAATGGCGTTATATTCTCTCTTCGCCTTGCCTTTGAGAAGGATTACTCTGCTCTTGCCTATCTTTGCACCGATGAGTCTGCGGATTACAACACCGAGTTTACCCTTTTTGAGTGCTTTCAGCGTGTTGTCCATGGATACCGAGAACATCGCCTCCGTCGTGTTTGTGTTCTGAAGCTTTTTCCTCGTGATTTCCATGAGCTCCGCTATATTGTCAAGCGATCTTTCGCCCATATTGTGAAGATTTATCGTCATCATTTCCTCTGACGGAAGCATCATCGGAATTGACATGTCGATCTCTTTGATTTCCTTGATGGTGCCCGTTACGTACTTGTGGTTGAACTCAATGTGTGCATTACACTTCGGTGCCGCTTTAAGACACTCTGCAACCACCTTCATGAGCACCATGTTGATGGTGATTTTTCTCGGTCTGTCCTGATTGTTGAGCTCCTTTACCACTTTGAGGAATTCGGTTGCATCCGCTTCGTACAGATACGATACGTGGGGAATGTTGTGCCAGCTTTCCGTCGTCATGTTGGCAACGATCTTTTTTCTTATATCGAAATGCGATGTTTTTGTTACTGTCATATATACTTCTCCATATCTTTTTGATATCCGTTTAATAATAAAACATGATAAACTTTTTGTCAACATCAGAAGCGGTTTATTTGCAAAAATCGCTTCCCTGGATTATATTTTTTTCGTCCATGGCACGTCTTATGCTGTTAAGCACCGTTTTCTTGTCGGCACTCCATAAAGGCTTTATAAGAAGCTTTTTCGGTCCGTCACCCGTCAGTCTGTGAATTACCGTTTCGGGATTCAGACAACTTATGCACCTAAGCAGAATATCAATATATTCGCCCGTTTCCAAAGGCTCATAATCCGTTTCGGAAAGCTTCGTTCCTTTCAGCACATGAAGAAGCTGCAGCTTTACTCCGTCGGTGCCTACGGAATTTACATATCTTACGGTATTTATCATGTCTTCCGCCGACTCTCCCGGTAAACCGAGTATCAGGTGAGTTATAACGGAAATTCCTCTGCCCCGAAGAAGCTTCACCGCTCTTTCGTATTCGCTGTTAGTGAAGCACCTGTTTATGTATCGTGCAGTTTCTTCGTTGGAAGTCTGCAATCCCATCTCCACCCATACGGGCTTGATTTTCGAAAGCTCCGACAGCAAATCGGCCGTTTCCTCGCTTATGCAGTCAGGTCTTGTCGCAATCGACAAAACCGCCGTTTTTTCCCAGTTTATTGCTTCAAGAAACAATTCTCTGAGTCTTTCCGTCGGCGCATACGTACCCGTAAAACTCTGGAAATACGCAATATAAGGTTGTCCGCTTTTATCCTTAAGCTTCGCGCTGACCCTCTTTTCGGCATCAACGAGTTGTTCTCGGACACTCTTACCTGCATCCTCCGCGAAATCTCCCGATCCGCCTTCACTGCAAAAAATACAGCCACCGACACCTTTTGTTCCGTCGCGGTTGGGGCAAGTAAAGCCTGCACTGATTGAGAGCTTGTACAGCTTTCTGCCGAAAGTCTTTTTATTGTAATCGTTGAGTGAATAATATCTCTTCATAATAAAAATCGGCTGTACTCACGGAATACAGCCGTCACCTCTTATGTATCCTCTTTTTTTATACCGAAAATAAGCCTCAGAATTCCTCTGAGCGCTCTCGGACTTCTGACTACTACCACTTTCACAAAACCACCTCTTTCAGCATTGACATAAGGCAACACCGATAAAAATCAATGAAGCGGCAGCAATTATGAACAGTATTGAGTACGGAGCTATCTGTGCCGTAATGAGTCCTAAACCGAAGGCCGTCACGACGGGCCCCGAACATCTGATTCTGTATCTGTTCACAGCATCGCCTCCGAAGAATTTTATCATTCCATTATACTCGGCGACGTGCCTTTTGGTGAGTCAACGAAGCTCCCAATCCTTAATTTCCTTTGCTTCGTTGTAGAGTGATACGTAGCTTTCGTGCCGAGAACGGCTTATCTCTTCGTTTTCGACAGCTTCTATGACACTGCACCCCTTATCGTTCACATGGGCACAAGAAGAAAATCTGCATTTCCCGAGATGAGGCAGAAACTCTCTGAAACAGAATTGAAGATCATCCTTGTGAATAAACTCACCCGCCTCGATATCCAGTGCCGAAAAGCCCGGAGTGTCCGCAACGTAGCCGTCACATACAGGGTAAAGCTCGACATGGCGTGTCGTATGACGGCCTCTGCCGAGTTTTTTGCTGATATCGCCCGTTTCCACAGAAAGTCCCGGTGCGATTCTGTTGAGAAGTGTCGATTTTCCGACACCCGTATTTCCCGTAAAAGCACTGATTCTGCCGCGGAGAGCATCTCTTATCTCTTCGACGGACTCTTCACTGTCTTTCGATATGCAAAAAGTCCTGATACCCGTTTTTTCATAGATACCGCGAAGCTGTGACGGATCATCAAGATCACACTTCGTTATAACGATGAGCGGTTCAATCTCCTTTTGCTCGGCTATCGCCGTAAGGCGGTCGATTATCAGCGTCGAGGGATTCGGCTCACAGACCGAAGTGACGATAAACAGTCTGTCGATATTCGCGACGGGCGGTCTTTTCAGAAAATTCTTTCTGTCGGAAATAGCATCTATCGTATTTTCCTTGATATCGGAGCCCGCCTCGATTTCCACTCTATCACCCGGAAGAGGCATTATTCCGTTTTTGCGGAAAATGCCTCTTGCTTTACATTCGTATATCTCACCGTCGGCTTCCACATAGTAGAAGCTGCCGATTCCTTTTGTTATAATTCCGCGAAGATGCATTGATAAAGCCTCATTCTTCTGACTGATATTTGTATACGGAAAGCACTATCTGTGTGCTGTACGAATAGCGTGTAAGTGCCTTATAGGGCGGTGACTGCTGGAATACCAGTCCGTCAAGAGTCGGATTGTCGGTAAAAACGGTCGACTTTGTAATCTTGGTAAATCCCGAAGAAACAAGTCTGTCGTACGCCTCGTCATAAGTGAGTCCTTCGACCTGAGGTAATACTCCCTTTCCCGTCGGTGTAACCGTCGATCCGCCGTTGTAATCGTAATACTGCTCATCGGATACTACCGCGGGATCGGAAGTGAAGTCGATTCTGCACTCGTAAACGGTAGAGTCGTTAATCTTCACGACAAGCTTCTTCTGTTCATCGGAGCTTGTAACCTCAAACGAATGCGTTGATCCGTTGAGAAGCATCGTCTTGTTTGAACATTCTTCGACAAGCTCATTCGCAAGATAAACCTTGAGTATACCCTCTTCGCTTCCGCCAAGGTCGGGAAGCCTGAACGCTATCTTCGCCGTAGATTCGGGAGGCATGCCGTTGCTGACCACTACCTGGATTATCGTTCCCTTCGGCACCTGTGTGCCTTCTTTGTAATTCGCAACCGCAATAACCGTGCCCTCGTCCTCGACACTGTTTTCTTCATCGGAAATCTCCATCAGAAGCTCTACCGATTGCAGTATCTCTCGCGCCGCGTCGATGTTCCAACCGACTATCTCGGGTACGGCAACGGTGTCGCTCTTCGACGAAATGTAGATAACGACAGTCGATCCTGCCGGCGCCGTTGAGAAACGCTCGGGATTCGTTCTGATAACCTTTTCGCTCTCGATTTCGCTGTTATCCTCATATTTGAGAGTATATTTGAAGTCGGAGCTTTCAATTACGGTAATAGCCTCGGCGAAATCGAAGCCGTACACGTCGGGAATCTGCTTATCCTCACTCTTTTTCGGGATAAAGAGTGTTATCTTTTCGTCCTGTCTTATCTTCACTCTCGCCGAAGGCGACTGATCGTAAACCACGCCCTCTTCGTAAGTATCCGACTCGACCGAATTATCAATTTCGAACGTAAAGTCACTGTATTCTTCGTTATTCAGAATCTCTTCGTAATAATTAAGTCCGACAAAATCAGGCACTTCGACCTTTTCGGAGAATACACCCATGACAAGACATGCACCGATAATAAGTGCCGCAAGAACAAACATACCGCCTATAATGCCTCCTATGA
>JAZSPN010000097.1:0-15087 GCA_045537495.1 Acutalibacteraceae bacterium | reverse complement strand
TATGAAAAGGAGGGTGAAGCTGTGTTTAAATTCAACCGAACATTTCCGTTGACAGATATCTGTCGCCCGAATCGGGAAGAAGCACCACGATGCGCTTCCCCTTCGATTCCTCTCTCTCGGCAATCTTTTTTGCCGCCGAGAGTGCTGCTCCCGATGAAATTCCGACGAGGATTCCTTCCGTTTTTGCAATTTCTCTGCCGAAGAAAAACGCTTCTTCGTCGCTGACGGTCACAACCTCGTCGTAAATGTCCGTGTCGAGCGCCTTCGGGATGAATCCGGCTCCGATACCCTGTATACCGTGGCTTCCCGCACTCTCTCCCGACAAAACGGCGGATTTCGAAGGCTCGACGGCTATTACCTTTATATTTCCGTTCTGCTCCTTCAGATATTTTCCGATTCCGCTGAGCGTTCCGCCCGTTCCGACGGTTGCCACAAAAATATCAAGCTTCCCGTCGGTATCCCGCCATATTTCGGGGCCCGTTGTAAGATAGTGCGCTCTCGGGTTCGACGGATTCGAAAACTGATCGGGAATAAAGCTTCCTTCGATGCTTTCCGACAGCTCCTTCGCTTTTTCAATGGCGCCGCTCATGCCGAGTTTTCCGTCCGTCAGAACGACCTGTGCTCCGTATGCCCCGATGAGCTTCTGCCTTTCGACGCTCATCGTGTCGGGCATTACGATAATACATTTATAACCTCTCGCCGCCGCCACGGAAGCAAGTCCTATCCCCGTATTGCCCGACGTCGGCTCGATTATCACCGAATCCTCCCCGAATCGACCGCTTTCTATCGCATCGTCGATCATTTGAAGCGCCGCTCTGTCCTTGACGCTTCCCGTCGGGTTGAAAATTTCCGTTTTGGCAATAATCTCCGCTTCGAGTGCATACTTTTTTTCGAAATTTTTAAGTCTTAAAAGCGGAGTTCCGCCTATGAGCTTATCCGCCGATTCAAATATTCTTCCCAAAACCGCACCCCGACTTTCAGCCTTTATCCCATTTGCTCGGAATCTGTGAGAAATCCGGCTCCGCCGTCAGAAGTCCCTTATTGCCCTCGTGAAGTCTTGTGATTTTGAATTTCTTCATATCGTTATAAAGCTGTTCGTTGGCATTTCTTCTGGTTTCCGGTCTTAAAATGCAATATTCATCGAGATTGTTGCAAGCCTTCCAGTATCTCCACGAAATCTCGGATTTTCCGATTCGAAGAAGCTCATTTTCATCCTTCGCCTTCGCCTTTGCATTTTCCCAGAGAGCGTCGATATATTCTCTTTCGGCAATTGTAATGTCAAGCACGCCCTTATCGGTCATCGATCTGTAAATATTCATGTGCCTGCCGCAATTTCCCGTGTTCTTCGTCGTCATGTCGATGTATTCTCTGACATACTTCCAGCTTTCCTCGCCGTAATACGCTTTAAGGAAGCCGTTCATCTCTCTTTCGTAATCCGTGTCGGGATTCCACATAAGCTTCGAGAGAAGATATGCGCGAAGCTCCGCGAATTCGCCGTCCGACTGTCTTGCCGTGTAGTTGCCCTCCTCGTAAACACCGATAACGTTGTGATCCCTGAAGAATCTCGCGTTATCCTGCATCACTCCGAAGTTCGGGAACGGTCCCGTGTAGTTCGAATAGTTCGTCGTGTAGTCCCAGATGTGAAGATTTCGGCAGATCTGTGACCATTTCACGATGTCCTCGCAGAAATCGACGTTCTGATCGCATTTTTCATCGTCGAGTGCATGAGCAAAACAGCACTCGATGGAGCAAAGTCTTACTATGACGTTATCTCTCGGAGTAACCGTCTTCGGCGGTTTTCTCGTGTACAGATAAGCGAACGTGTCGATGAAGACATTCTTGTAGCCCGCTTCTTCAACAGCTTTTGCAATCTCGTTGACAAAGGTAATCATCGTTCCCGAATGACTGCCCTCTTTTTTGTCAAGCGCCTTGCAGTTCTTGCAGACACAGTATTCCTGGTTGTCGTGCTGTGTTATCGAAACGATTTCCACCGTCGGATCCTCTTTCAGCATCGAGAGGACCTCGTCGGTCACTATCCTGAGCGTTTCGGGGTTTGTAAGACAGAGCTGTTCGGGCACTCTCTTTCCCGCGGCGTTCATCGCATAAAGCTCGGGATTCTTTTCGAAATACTCATTCACCTTGCAGAACTGGTTCGTGAGAGTATGTGCGAAGCTTCCCGCATAGTCAACCGTTGTGCCCTCTTCGACGGAAAGATCTCGGTATACACCGCCGTTGAGCTTGTTCGCATAGCTGTATTCTCTGTTCTGTGACCGGTTCGGACTCAGCCAGTCGGTTTCACGGAACGTAAATGCCGGCACATATTCACATTCGTACTTTGTCGGAAGCTCGACTTTTTTAAGATTCGGAATAACCGTTATGTTTTCCGTGTACCAACGGCAGCCGAAGCATTCCTCGAGGAAGGTATAGACGGCATAGAGAGTTCCCCTCATCCTTCCGCCCGAAAGCACAACCCTGTCTTCCGTTATACTGATATATATGCCGTCGTTTCCGAGTTTTTCGTCATCGATTCCGACATCACGGTTTGTGTGGCCGACGATAATCTCGCCCTCGCCCTCCGTCTTTTCGGTATCCTTCACTATGGGAAGACGGGTTCCGCTCATTTTTTCAAGATATTCCTGAAGCTTTACCGCCGCGAAATATTCGCTCGTTCCCTCTTCCGTCGCCGAAACTATCACGAAGTCGCTTTCGCCGTCCTCGCTTATGAGGCAGAACTTCTCTCCGCCGATCACCTCGGGAAGGGGCATATCCGCTTTCGGCTCAAACACGGGAGTGTTCGTCGTTGCAATACTCATAATTACCCCCATAATCAATGTAATTATTCTTTCGAAAAAATTCATCCGACATCCTCCTCTCTTTGATTATTTCTTCTTTTTGAAGCTCGGCAGCACCGCACAGATAACGATGAGGAACAACGCTCCGATCGCCACGAATATCGGCCACTTTTCAGATGCCGCACTTCCCGTTACGGGCACTCCTTCCGTCGCAAACACCGTCTGCACGAGAACGGTTCCGAGGCTGAGCACCATTATCGCCGCCATTAAAATTGCAACTATTCTGACTGTGAGTCCTCTCTTTTGTGAATTCTTCATTGTACTTCCTCCGTTTTATATTTTCATTATTGCTTTCATGCTTTTTTCAATCTCATCCGCCTGAGCCGACGCTTCTTCCGCGGTTTCTCCGACCGAGGTGATGTATATCTTGATCTTCGGCTCCGTTCCCGACGGTCTGACGATGACCTCGCTTCCCGTCGGCAGTACATATCCCAGTACGTTCGACCTCGGAAGATCGATTTTTTCCGTTTTACCGCTCTTTGTAAAAGTTCTCACGCCTTCGAGGTAGTCGGAAATCTCTTCAACGCTGAGCGACGCTATTTCCGTCGGTGCGTTTTCACGAAGCCCGTTCATGAGCGACTTCATCTTTTCCATTCCGCTCGCACCCTCGAACGAGAAGTTGAGAAGTCTGTTGAAATACATTCCGTGCTCTTTGTAAAGCTCCTCCATGACGTCGCAGAGGGTTTTGCCGAGGCTCTTGTAATAAGCCGCCATTTCGGTTATCAGCATCGATGCCACGACGGCATCCTTGTCCCTTGCATGGGTGCCCGAGAGATATCCGTAGCTTTCCTCCATGCCGACGGTGAAGCGCTCGGCTTCGCCTTCGTTTTCGAGTTTCGTGATGAGCTCTCCGATATACTTGAAGCCCGTCAGCAGGCTGTACGTTTCTCCGCCGTACTTCTTTGCAACCTTATCGACCATGCGTGTCGTTACGAACGATTTTATGACGGCGGGTTTTTCGGGAAGTGTACCGTTCTCTTTTCTGCAGCCCAGTATATACTCCGTAAGAAGCACTCCGACCTCGTTTCCGCTCATAAGACGGTATCCGTCACCGCTCTTTACGGCAATTCCCACTCTGTCACAGTCGGGGTCCGTCGCAAGAAGAAGGTCGGCACCGTTTTCCTTCGCAAGCTTCAAGGACAGCTCAAAAGCCTCTTTTATCTCGGGATTGGGATAAGGGCACGTCGGGAAGTTTCCGTCGGGATACTCCTGCTCCTTCACAACGGTGACATCCGTCTGTCCGATTCTTTTGAGTATCTCGCGGACGGGAACGTTACCCGTTCCGTTGAGAGGAGTATAGATAAGACGAAGCTTCGACTTTTCGCATATACCTTTATTAATCTGTACCGAAAGCACTCTTTCGTAGAATTTTTCGTTGATATCCTCGGAGATATATTCGATGAGGCCCTTTTCGAGTCCTTCCTCAAACGGCATCGTCTTTACGCCGTCGAAAATGTCGGTATTTTTTATATAGCCGTAGGTCTTTTCCGCCGCTTCGTCGGTCATCTGGTAGCCGTTCGGATCATAGCACTTGTAGCCGTTGTACTTCGCGGGATTGTGGCTCGCCGTTATGATGATACCCGAGCTGCACGACAGCTCCCTGACGGCAAACGACAGCATCGGCGTCGGCACAAGCGTCGGATAAATGTATACCTTGATTCCGTTGGCACAAAGTACCCCGGCGGCACTCTTCGCGAACGTGTCGGAGCAGTTTCTCGAATCGTAGGCAATTGCAACCGAAGGCTTTTCAAAGGTTTCGTTAAGATAATCGGAAAGCCCCTGTGTCGCATGATTCACCGTGTAGGTGTTCATTCTGTTTGTGCCTGCACCTATGACTCCGCGAAGTCCCGCCGTTCCGAATTCAAGATTTTTGTAAAATCTGTCCAGTATCTCCTCGTCATCGTCCCTGACCGACAAAAGCTCACCGTGAGTTTTTTCGTCGTTCCGAGTCTTTAAAAGCCAGTGTTCGTAAAGTCTTTTTGCAGTGTCCATAAAAGCCTTCCTTTCATACGGAAATAAACAATATTCTAAAATATATGATATCAACTTTTTATTAGTATGTCAATTTAAAATTAGTATGTCAATTTAAAATATAAAATGTACGGGGATGTAAAAAAAGCGAAGACCGTATAAAACGGAAATAACAGAGGGTTTCATATCCACTTTAAAGTGTGTAAAAGTAAAAAAGGACTGCAAAAGCAGTCCCGACATTAAATATATTTAATTGCCAGCATAAATGCCGTAAGCACGGCAAGGAACGAAAAGTTGAAAGCCGAGAATAATCCGATGTAATAGGCCGTCTTTTTCGGGTTGTGCTTCGTGTACTCTCTGAACGTGATAAGGCTCGCAAGCGATGCTATTAAAGTGCCTGCACCGCCGATGTTTACGCCGACGAGAAGATCTCTGTAATTCTCCGTAAAGCCCGACAGCAGAATCGCCGACGGAACGTTGCTGATGCACTGGCACGACAGAATACTGAAAAGCAGTGTACTCCTTCCGAGAAGTGCCGAAAACAGCTCTCTGACCTCGCCGATTCTCGCCATGTTTCCTGCAAAAATAAAGAAAAACACGAACGTCAGAAGAAGCGGATAATCGACCTTTTTCAGTGCATCTCTGTCGGCGAACAAAAGCACCGCCGGAATGACTATGAGTCCCGTCTGATACGGCACGGAGCGGAAAACGATTGCGATTGCAAAAACGAAAAGAAGGAGATACAGCACCGTTTTTCCGACGGGCAATTTCACGTTTTCGCTTTTTATATGAAGCTCCTCGGGTTTTACGAAAATTATACAGCAGACGGTTATGAGAAGCACCGACACAAGAAACGGCGGCGCCATTATCTTCATGAATTCGAGATTCGGGATATTGAAGCGTGTGTAAAGATACAGATTCTGCGGATTTCCGAACGGTGTGAGCATTCCGCCGAGATTTGCGGCAATGTTCTGCATGATGAACGTGAACGCCATGTATTTTTCCTTCGACGAGGTCGTCAGGACGAAATATCCGAGAGGCAGAAAAGTCAGAAGCGCCATGTCGTTCGCAATGAGCATTGAGCCGATGAAGGTAATGTAAACTATCGCAAGAACGCAAAGACGCGCATTCTTAAAAAGCTTTACGGTCTGCTCCGCTATCGTGTAGAAAAATCTGATGTTTTTCAGGGCACAGACGACGGCGAGAACACAGAAAAGGCACGTCAGCGTTTTGAAATCGAAATAGCCGATGTACTCTCTGTCGACGGGGACTATGATGCTCGTTACCGCCGCCGCCGTAAAGGCTGCGGTCATAACGACATTCTTCTTTATAAATTCAAGCATCGAATGAACAATGCCGCCGATGTGAATGTGTGTTTTCCCGTGCGTAAGTGCTTTGGTGCTCAAGCTATCATCCCGTCCTCATTTTTTTAAACCAAGGACTGATTATATACCAAAACGCCGAAAAATTCAAGAGATTTTTAATATTCAAGATGAAGCGTTTCGCCGGGGTTTATCGAATAGTGTTCCCGGTTGATGTCGAACCAGATTCTGTACAGCGTCGGATTGAAGACGATCTTTCCGTCGGCACTGTAAACCAGCGAATTGTACGCCTTTAAATAGTCGCATATCTCGATACTCGTGGCGTACCAGATGTCTTCCCTGCCCGAAAGCCTTTTGCAGATTTCTTCGATTCTGTCCCAGTTGTTGTCGTAATCGAACTCGAAGCTGTGTCCGAGAAGGAAGAAAAGACGTGACTGCAACGCGCCGACATATGTTTTCTTTGTAAAATCGAGATTCATGAATTTTTCTATCAGCTCGAAAATGTCGGCATCGTTGTGATGTGCCGTCGCATTCCAACGGTACCAGTCGTCGGGCAGATTGAAAGAGGTGTTTCGCTCGTTGTAAGTTCTGGCATAAGCTATTTCCAGCTTCTGAAGGTAATCCTTCACCGTCGCATAGTCCGTCGCATCGGTGAAAAACGTTATTCCGCTGTCGGGATAAGCCATGCCCCGTATGATTCTTTTGAATTTCCTTTCAAGCTCAATGCGGTTGTCCAGCACGTCGCGTATTCCCTCAATCGGACGGATTCTGCCCTCTGCTCTGTGGTAATACCCGTGAACGGCGATTTCATGTCCGCGGTCAAGAAAATATTTCTTCATCGTTTCCGCCGACAGAGTTTTGTCACCCTTCAAGCCGTCACCGCAGATGTTGAACGTGCCCTTGAGGGAGTGCTTCGTCAGTATATCGGAAAGCCTCATGTCCTGAGGGCATCCGTCGTCGTAGCTGAACGTTACCGCCCTCTCCCTGCCTTCGGGAAATCGTACATAGAAGTATGCCATGGTGTTCTCCTTTCGTTCGTGAATAAAAATGAATTGCAATTTTCAGTCAGAATCGCACTGATTTGCTTGCTTGTTTCCGATGCAGGTGCCGAAAATTAGTGAGTAAAATCAGAAGAAAGAACCGAAATTCAGCACAGATTCACGGCTCCCTTGTGTAAAGGGAGCTGTCATTTGCGAAGCAAAAGACTGAGGGATTGCTTTATAGAAATAATATAAAACCGACTTTCATAGACAACCCCTCCGTCAAAAATCAAAGATTTTTGCCACCTCCCCTTACACAGGTGGGGCTTTTTGGTGAGTGCAGTCTTTTAGAATTTATGACAAAAACAAGTAAGTAAATTTAGCAAAAAACGCCAAGATTCAGCACAAATCCGTCAGAGGGAGGCGGTATGAGTAACTTCTGACTTTCGGCATTAATGACAAAAGGAAGCTGTCATTTTTGTCAAAAAACACTGAGGGATTGTGCGAAGGTATCACACGGTGCAGGCAAACAGCACGTTACGAAGGCGCGGCTGGTAGTAGCTTTCCTGAGAATTCAGCATATGGTGTGCGTAAAAGAGCGATATTTTTCTGTCGGGATCAACCGTCACCGTAGCTCCCGCCGCTCCGCCCCAGCCGAATTCTCCGACGTTTCCCGTCGTTCCGCTGAGCGCCTTATCAACGAGAGTCCGCACCCCGAGTCCGTAGCCGTAGCCTTTGAGCTGTTCCCAGTTAAAATTCTTACGCAAGCCGTCAGTCAGAAGCTGATTCGTCCGAAGAAGCTCCACCGTCCCCTTTGACAGTACCCCTTCACCGCCGACCGACAGCGCTCTGCACAGCTTCGAATAGTCCGCTACGCTCGTTATGATTCCCGCTCCTCCGCTGTCATACTCTTCTCCGAAGATGCAGGTGTTGCCTTCCGCTTTCCGAAGGAAGCCTCCGCTCTTATTGCTTTCCGTACCCGCCGACTGCAATTTTGCAAGATCCGTTTCGCTTCTGTTAACAAACACGTACTGCTGTGCCATACGGCTCTTTATCTCTTCATTTTCATGATAATATGTATCGTTCATCGCAAGAGGCTCAAAAATATTTTCCTTCATGTAATCGGAAAACCTCTTGCCCGACACCGCTTCAACGACTCCCGCCAGAACATCGTGACTGAGGCTGTACTGCCACGCCGTCCCCGGCTCGAACGAAAGAGGATCGGCTGAAAGGCACCTCACGACGTCGAGTGTGTTCATTTTTCCCTTCGTCTTCCCCCTTGCCACTCTGAACGCCTTCGTATCGGTATCGTATGTCATTCCCGACGTCATCGTGAAAAGATGACGGAGAGTTATCGGGTTTTGCGCCTTTTTGACTCCTCCTCTGCCGTCGCCTATATACATTTCCCGATACTCGGGGAAGATGTCGTAAAGAGGATCGTCAAGCAGAAACAGTCCTCTTTCGTAAAGCTGTAATGCCGCCGTTACCGTTGCCACCTTTGAGCATGAATAAATGTAGATAAGCTTATCCGCCGTCATCGGCTCTTTTTTCTCAACATCGGCATAGCCCGAAGCGTACGAAAACACTTCTTTTCCGTCGACGCATACCGACACGGCGTTGCCGGGAATCCGCCACGATGTCAGTGCATCGCAAAACTCTTTGAGAGGCTCAAAATTCATATTCTATTCCCTCCCTTTCTTCCAGTGTCCCGTCATGTAGAACACAACGCCGATAAAGAACGGTGTAAAGCCTGCAATTGCATCGCCGAGCCAGAAGCCGTAATGCTTCATCGAGAGTGCCAGTCCGAAAAGCAGTGCAAGACCGATTCTCATTACGATGCCGTCGAGAATCGCCGTTACGAAGTTGATTTTGTAGTTTCCGCTTCCGTTGAGCAGTGCGTTCATCACGGAGCGAAGTGCCGAGCCGAAAAACAAAAGCACCGCAATCGGAATATAGCCGTCGGCTATCGACAGCACGTCGACATCGTCTTCGCCCGTGAAAAGACCGAATACCGCGTCGGGGAAAAGACATATTGCCGCCGACAGAAGGAGTGCGACCGTCAGAGTTATGACCGCCAGTCTTTTCAGTATCTGACGTACACGGTCAAACTTCTTTGCGGCGATGTTCTGTCCGACCATGGCGGAGCCCGCCGTGTTCATCGCCGTTGAAACGAGATTTGCGACATTCGAAATCTTGTTCGCTATTCCCGAGAATGCCGATACCGCCACTCCGTACGAGTTGATCCACGAATTGACGAACAGCTTCGATATCTGTATCGATGCCGTCTTTATCGCCATCGGTGTTCCGAGTTTCAAAAGCGACATGAGCATTTCTCTGTCGGGAATCAGAAAATCCCTCGCCGTAAAGGAGAGAGAATACTTTTCTCTGTTTTTTCCTATGTAGATGACACACCCGATAACGCTGACCGCCTGGCTTATCACCGTGGCAAGCGCCGCACCGACCGTTCCCATATTGAGCGGTGTCGCGACGAACAGTATATCGAGTATCAGATTTATAACCGCCGCCACGCTGATGAATATAAACGGTCTTTTCGAGTCGCCCATTCCTCTCAGCACGGCACTGACGGCATTGTAGCCGTAAACGAAAATGAGCCCCGCCATGCTGACAACGGAATACAAAAGGGCACCGTCAAAGGCTTCACCGGGAGTGTTCATGATGCGAAGCATTTCCTCTTTGAAAATAAGTCCCAGTGCACTTAAAATCACCGCTCCGACACACAGAAACGAAGTCATCGTTCCGATGAATTTTCCTATTTTCTCTTTTTCGCCTGCACCTATGTAATGAGAAATCAGCACCTGTCCCGCACTCGAAAAGCCCATTGCAATAAACGTCAGGAGATGCGTCACGTCACCTCCGACGGATACCGCCGACAGTCCCGATTTGCCCAGCACATTGCCGACAACCATCATATCGACGAGATTGTATACTATCTGCAACAGATTCGACAAAAACAACGGCCATGCAAACGAGATAAGCTGTTTCGTTACGTTGCCTTTTGTAAAATCCCTGATCTTCAAACTGCTCATTTGCCGAGTGTCCTTGCCGTTTCTCTGATGATATCCGCCGTCTGCTTTGCGCAGATTTCTATTCCCTCTTCCGAAAGATGTATCGTGTCGTCGCAGATGAATCTGTCGATATCGGCAGCAACCGTCGAATAGAGGTCATTTATGATTATTCCTTTTTCCCTGTACAAAGGCACTATAAGCTCATTGAAGCGCTCGATGTCCTCATTTTTGTTGTAAACGTTGAGTGCACTTACGGGAGTTGTCGTTGCAAAAATCAGCTTATCGTATCTTTTGAGCATGATTTCGGCAACCCTCAGCATCGTTTCGGTATATTCGGCTTCGCTCGTAAATGTGCCGTCGCCGAAAATGTCGCAGATGTCCCAGAGTCCGCTGTTGAAATGTACTATGCGTGTGCCGTCCATTTCGTTTCTCCAGTTAAAAAGCCCTCTGAGAAGATATTTTGCGAATCTGCAATTGTCCTCGGGCTGATAAACCTCGAACTCCTCACCGAGAAGCGAAGGCACCTTCGTTCCGTAGCCGATAAGTCTTATTGAATCGCCGAGTAATGTTACCTTTGTCATAATACCATCTCCTTTTCTCAATTATACTGCACCCCGTATTCACCGTCAACACAAAAATCCCTTGATTTAATATATTGAAGAGTTTATAATAACAAAGACGAGGAGTGATTGTCATGTATAAAATTTCGGTCCCGCTTGTACGTTACTATGAAAAACACGATCTCATTCTCGAAGAGCTTCAAAAGCTCGGTGCCGAAAGGGTGTTTCTCTGTCCGTCGAGAGGCATCTGTATGTCCGAAGAGGATAAGCTGTCGGAGCTTAAAAGGCTTTCCGAAAACATCGCCTTCTTCGAGTCGAAGGGCTACGAAGTCGGTGTCTGGATCAGCACGATAGGTCACGGCGGTGAGCTTCTCGGTGTCATCGAAGACGGCGATGAACCGCCTTTCGTCAATCTGAAAGGCATCAGGGGCAAGGTCAACACCGACTCCTTCTGTCCTCTCGATCCCGATTTCGTAAAGAACGAATGTGAATGGGTTAAGGCACTCGCAAAAGCCGGCGCCAAAATGATCATGCTCGACGACGACTACCGACTGTCAACACGCTCCGATAACGGCTGTCTTTGCAAATATCACATCGGAGAATACGAAAAGCGCGTCGGCGAATACGTAGCCCCCGAAGACGTCATGTACAAGGCTTTCTCGGGAGGAAAAAACAAGTACCGCGACGCCTTTCTTTCCATGATGGGCGACACTCTGCGTAATTTCTCAAAAGCACTTCGCAATGCCGTCGACGAGGTCGACGAAAATATCCGCATGGGCGCTTGCTCGTGCATTTCCGTATGGGACTGTGACGGCGTCGATTCAATAGAAATTTCTAAAATCCTTGCCGGCAAAACGAAACCCTTTATCCGTTTCATCGGTGCCGCCTACTGGCCGTCGTTCTGGCAGCGTCCGTGCAACCGCCTCGGCTACGTCATTGAGCTTGAAAGAATGCAGAGTAAGTGGTGTGAGGACAGCGGCATTGAGATTTTCGGTGAGGGCGACGTTTATCCGCGTCCCCGTCATTTTGTTCCTTCCGCTTACCTCGAGGGCATGGACACCGTTCTTCGTGCCGACGGCGGTTTTGACGGAATTTTAAAATACGCAATCGACTATTCCTCTTCTCCCGTCTACGAAACGGGCTATACCGCACGTGCCGAAAGAAATATTCCGCTTTACAAGGAGATAGAAAAGCATTTCTCTTTCAAAAAATGTGTCGGCGTCGGCGTTTGTGCCTCCATGAAGAAAATCTCCGACAAGGTTTTCACCGATCCCGACAAAGAGCTTTGCGGCACCTACGACAACGGCTTCTTCCAGACGGAGCAGATGATTCTCTGCGACAACTCAATCCCCATAACCTACGATACCGACGGCACCGTCGCTCTTTTCTCGGAAAACGCACGTCAGATAAAGGATATCCCCGACCGTGCAATCCTCGATATAAAGTCGGCACTGATTCTCAAAGAAAGAGGCGTCGATACAGGCATCGTTTCCGCTGAGCCGATGAAAAAGAGAATCGTAAGAGAAACCTTCCCCGCCTACGGTGAGTCTACCGTCATAACCGACACAAACGGTGTTTATAACGTTACGGTTTCGGATAACGCCGAGATTCTTTCATCGTTCAACACATCGGGCAGGAATCCCTCCCTTGTGCCCGCCGTTTACTATTATGAAAACGCCGACGGCAAACGCTTCGCCGTGCTCTGCTTCGATGCCGAAAAAGCCAAACTCAACGAAAGACTCAGCCGTAACTACTGCCGACAGAAACAGCTCACCGAAGTCTTCCGACGTCTTTCGGGAAAACCGCTTCCCGCCTCCGTCATCGGCAGCCCCGACCTCTATCTTCTTTGCAAAAAGGGTGACTCGTCCATGGCGGTCGGAATGTGGAATTTCTTCTTCGACAGCGTTCTCACCCCCGAAATTAAGCTCGATAAAAATTATTCGCGAATCGAATTTATCGGCTGCGAAGGCACCCTCCTCGGTGACACGGTAAAGCTCTCGTGCGATATCGGCGCCTACGCCTTCGCCGGCTTCGAGGTGTTCGAATAACAAAACTTAAACTCCGAAGACCGCGGTCCTCGGAGTTTTTTATATAGTGAAAAGCAACCCCTCGGTAAAATGTTCTGAATCTTGGTGTGTTCTTCTGAATTTACTTGCTTGTTTTTGGCGTAAATGCTGAAATTCTGTACTAACCAAAAAGCCCTCCTCCGGTAAAGTCGGGTGGCAAATGCGTAGCATTTGACGGGAGGATTGACGGTAGAAAGTCGGTTTTATATTATTTTTTAAAACAATCCCTCAGTCAAACGTAAACGTTCGACAGCTCCCTTTACACAAGGGAGCCGTGAATTTGTGCTGTGTTTCGGTGCTTTCTTCTGTTTTTACTTACTTGTTTTTAATAATTAAAGCCAAAAAACAGCATTTACCAAAAGCCCTCCTCCGGTAAAGTCGGGTGGCAAAACGAAGTTTTGACGGGAGGATTGACGGTAGAAAGTCGGGTTTATATTATTTTTAAAGGCAATCCCTCAGTCAAACGTAAACGTTCGACAGCTCCCTTTACACAAGGGAGCCGTGAATTTGTGCTGATTTTCGGTGCTTTCTTCTGAATTTACTTGCTCATTTTGTCATTAATGCCGATTCGACGAGCGATATTGCTTCGCACGGTTTGTCGTTTGCTTTACACCTCGACGGTGACGGTATATTCTCTGTGGTCGGAGCAGGAGGCTTCGGTGACGCGTGCAGAGAGCGCCTTCACCTTATCGTTGACGAAGATGTAGTCGATCTGCTTTACGGGCTTATCCGACGGGAAGGTAAGCTTATTTCCCGTGACGAGATCGGAGGTGTCGAAAAGGAAGCTTCTGAAATTTCCGATAATCGGATTATCGGGAGTGATGTTGAAATCTCCCATAAATACGGCGGGACGGGGATCATTTTTTATAAGCTCAGTTACGGTATTTTCGGCTTCTTTCTGTTCCTTGTCGGAAAGACCGAAGTGGCAGACATAAACGGAAAGCTCTCTGCCGTCAACTTCGAGAACGGCATGGAGAAGGACGCGTTCTTCGTAGCCTTTCACACCGATTCTCTCACAGGGAGAAAGCGCTATCGGGTACGTTTTCACACCGATTATCGGGAAGGCGGAAACGAGGGCATTACCGTACTCGGCACGGGGAATGTCGATTGCCTTTGCAAAAACGTGATGAAACGACAGCTCGCTTGCGATAATCTCAGCCTGAGAGGCTTTTCCGAATTTTTCTTCGTTATAAACCTCGTTGAGGGAACAGATGTCGAGAGAAGTATCCCGTATCTGTTCGGCACAGCTTCCGAGATCGATGATTTTCTCACCCGTTCCAAGGTAATGGGGATAATTGATTCCGTGCTGAATGTTGAAGGTGCCGATATTGATTTTCATAATGATTCTCCTTTTCAAAGTAACCGTATTTCCCCGACGGCATACGATATTATCGGTGATACTGTATGTTTTATCAGATAATGAACGGACTGATGATTCCGTTTTTCGGAACAACAATCGGATCCGCTTTTGTATTCTTCATAAAGAAGGGGAAAATAAATTTACGTGTTCAGACGGGACTGTCATTTTTCGCGGCGGGGATAATGACGGCGGCATCTGTGTGGAGTCTGTTAATTCCGTCATACGAAATGGCGGAAAACGGTGTGCTTCATCCCGTGATACTCCCGAATCTCGGCTTCTGGTCGGGAATACTGTTTATTGCGTTTGCCGACAGAATAACATCGCGTGTTCAGAGAACATCGAAAAATCCTTTGTTCATGACGGCCTTCACGGTGGCACTCCATAATCTCCCCGAAGGAATGGCGGTAGGCGCCGTCTACGCGGGAATCATGACGGGAGATTCGTCGGTAAGCTTCGCGGAAGCATTTGCACTCTGTGTCGGAATAGCGTGTCAGAACGTTCCCGAGGGCGCAATTATCTCGGTACCGCTCTATTCTCACGGCACGAAAAAGAAAAAAGCTTTCTTCCTCGGATTTCTGTCGGGCGTTGCGGAGCCCCTCGGAATGATACTTACACTGATACTCGCGAAGCTGATAATTCCCGCTCTTCCGTGGTTTTTGAGCTTTGCCGCCGGCGCCATGATTTACGCCGTCACGGGGGAGCTTGTGCCGATGAACGAAGGCGCCGTTTCGAAGAATTTCTCCGTCGTGTGCTTCGCCCTCGGATTTTCCGTGATGATGAGTCTTGACATGGCACTCGGATGATTCCGATTTAAGCATATCTCAGCAAAAAGCTTCTGTCAAGAAAAGAGGAATAAGTTTTCGGCAGCCGAGAGTGAAAATATAAGAAAGAAGTAAAATACAGCACAGATTATATGGCTCCCTCCGGTAAAGGGAGCTGTCGAAATCGCT
>JAZSPN010000005.1:0-1806 GCA_045537495.1 Acutalibacteraceae bacterium | reverse complement strand
TTTCAGTCCTGCCAGTAATCCACGTCGTGGGGAAGTGAGATATCCTTCGCCCTGAAGACGGGGGCGACACCGTTTTTCTTTTGCTCGGTGTAGTTGTCGAGAGCACGGAAGGCATATTTTCCGAGATAGAATATGACGGGCATGTTGATGATTGTCATAAGTCCCATGGTGACATCGGCGATGTTCCACAGAAGGTCGGCGTTGAGTATACAGCCGAGGAAAATGAGCAGGGAAGCTACGATGTAGTAAACGGTGTTGAACTTTTTGGAGGGAGTCCTTCTGAGAATGTGCGAAAAAGCCTTATCGACATAGAAGAGGTTGCCGAGGAGCGTTGTGAAGGCGAAGAGAATCATGGCGACCGTGATGAAAATCGGGCCGAAATCACCGAGAGCAGACCTGACAGCTTCCTGAACGTAGGGAGCGCCCGAAAGAGAAGCGGAGGGAGCAACACCCGACGACATACACATGAAGCCCGTGGCGGAGCAAACGAGAATCGTGTCGATGAAAACGGAAAGAATCTGGACAAGACCTTGCTTGGCGGGGTGGGAAACCTCGGCAGACGAGGAAGCGTTCGGAGCGGAGCCGACACCTGCCTCGTTACTGAAAAGACCGCGTTTGATGCCGTACATTACGCAAGAGCCGGAAAAACCGCCGAAAATTGCTTCGAGATCGAAGGCGTCGGAGAAAATCTGCTTGATGATGTAGGGCAGAGAGTCTGCATGAAGCACGGTGATGACGAGAGAAATGAGAATATAGAAAAGTCCCATGAACGGAACGATGAAGGAAGTCGCCTTGATAATGCGTTTGCCTCCGCCGAAGAGGCAGAAGCCGACGAGAAGAGCGAGGGTGATTCCGATTATATAGGGGGTTTTTTCGTTATAGAAAGAGTAGCCCGAGAAAGTGGACTGCAAGTTGTAGGAGGCCAGCATATTGAAGCCGACGCCGTAGGTTACAACGAGTAAAACTGAAAAAACGACGGCGAGAACACGGCTTTTGAGTGCCGTTTCTATGTAGTAGGCGGGACCTCCGTAGCTTCCTTCGGGGCCGCGTTTTTTATAAATCTGAGCGAGGGTGCTTTCGACGAAAGCGGAAGCGGAGCCGATTATTGCGATAACCCACATCCAGAACATGGAGCCGAAGCCGCCGAGGCACAGGGCGGTGGAAACTCCGATGATGTTACCGGTGCCGACACGTGAAGCGGTGGAAACCATGAGCGCCTGAAAGGACGAAACTCCTTTACCGTCCGAAGGCTTTTCCGTGACGGCGCGGAACTGTTCTTTCAGAAGACGAAACTGAACGAATTTTGTCCTGATTGAAAAATACAGACCGCCGAGAACAAGAATGATGATGAGAATATAGCTGTAAAGTGCATCGTTTACGGATGCTATGATGCTGTCAAACATAGAATTACCCCCATTATATTTTTTTAAGCTTTACGGGACCCAGCATACCTGACGGCGGAAGAGGAGTGTATGACGAAAACGGATCGACATTCCGTTCTCTGTAAGTCGGATTATTCACAACGTCGACCGTAATCTCATTGACGCCCTGCCTTACCGCATCGGATATTCTGAATCGGTACGGCGGACAGACGGCGAGTCCGACATTTTTCCCGTTGACGGTAAGCTCTGCAATTTCGCCTACCGTGCCGAGGTCGATATACTCTTCGTTTCCGCTTAGCCGAAGCTGTGCTTCGTATCTTACGGTACCGCAAAAATACGGCTCTCTGTCCGGTGTGTTGAAGCGTATGAGTTTATCCGTTTTTTCGCAGAATATGAATTCGTCGGCATCGGCAGATTTTATATA
>JAZSPN010000092.1:0-30307 GCA_045537495.1 Acutalibacteraceae bacterium | reverse complement strand
GTTTATCAGAAGCGTCATCGATGTAGAATCCGATAAAGTTGTCGCATGCGGCTTTTGCATTCATACTTGCAATTTCCGTCATTCCCTTAGCACTGAAAAAATCATCTCTCGTATAGTACAGATTTTTCATACATTCAAGCTTTTCACTTTGAGGAATGGGTTTATGCGAAGCGCTTCCTTCGCGACGGTAATAAAAATACATTTTATCTCCGCAATAGACGACTTTTTCGGCTTCGGAAATAACCATCTGGGTGAAACATTCGTCTTCGGCATTTTTAAGCAAGGTGCTGAAACGTACATTTTTTAAAACATCTGCACTGTAAAGTGACATACATGCCGAAACAGCATCATCGCCGTACCATCCTCTGAATACGTTGTCGTAGAAGATGGAGAGCGCCTCCGTCTTATTTCTTGTAACAACATATGGCGGAGCTTCGGGCATCGGTTCAACATAGTCGTAAGACGTAACTCCTCGACCGTTGCATCTTGCAATATCTGCATCATGTTCGGTTATTATCCCGTGAAGACGCATAAGAAAATCGGGAGAAATGTAATCATCGCCGTCAATAAAGGAAATATACTTGCCCTTTGCATTGTCGATGCCGTAATTTCTTGCCGATGAAACACCGCCGTTTTCCTTTTGAAGCAATTTGAATCTGCTGTCGTTTTCACAGAAAGTTCTGATTACCGATGCGGTAGAATCGGTTGATCCGTCATCTACACAGAGAACTTCAAAATTTTTGTAAGTCTGTCTTGAAACGGAATTCAGACAGAAGCTCAGATAATTCTCCAGATTGTAGCAGGGGATAATAACAGAAATTAAATCGTTCATAGCACTCACCTGAAAATTTTAGTCAGAAGCAAGCTTTCTTACATAGGTTTTAAAGAACTTTACACCTTCACCGAGGGCAGTAATGGGGATTCTTTCGTTGGTGCCGTGAGTATTGAGAAGGAGTGAAACGTCGACGACAAAAGGCGCAAAACGGTAGATGTTTTCGCAAACGGGCTCATAGAAGCAAGCGTCCGTACCGCCCATTACAAGATAGGGAGCGACAACGCTGTTGGGATTATTCTGCATACAGATTTCTTCAATAGCTTTAAAAGCACGTGAATCTGTGGGTGAGAATTTTGAAGCCTCTTTTGTGCGAAGAACACGAATGTTAATATCCTTGTATCGAACAACTTTTCTGATGTGTTTGATGACATCTTCCGTTGTTGTACCGGGCATCTGACGGAAATTTACGGTAATCGTGGGATTCTGAGGAAGAACGTTGGCGGCAGGACTTCCCTGAGCCATAGTTACGGCGGTCGTCGTGCGGATCATGCTTGCCGCAGGCGGGATTTTTTTGAGAACCTGCTTCAATGCCGGCATGAGAAGGGGGAGGTTGCAGGTGACGAGCTTCGCGGGATAGGAAACGTTTCTGCCGATTTTGTCAAAAAGATCTGAAAGGAAGGGCTCAATCTTTGAGCTGAACTGGTTGTTTTCAAGGTCCTGAATGACGGTCGCCATATATCCGAGCCCCGAGTGAACGGGAGGATTCGAGGAATGACCGCCCTTGTGATTAAGCGAAATCTCGATATCACAATAGCCCTTTTCGGCGATGCCTATACCGGCAAGCTGTTTGTCGATAATACCGTTAACCTTGACGGGAAGAATCGCTCCGCCTTCATCGAGAACGCTGTCGAGATGAATTCCTCTTTCAAGCAGTGTCTGCATAATCGCTTTTGCTCCGCCGTATTCGGAAGCTACGACCTCTTCGTCCTGACCGAAAAGAAGATAAATATCTCTTTCGGGAACGAAACCTTCCTGAAGGAGCGTTTCAACAGCTTCCATGACACAAATGAGGTGGTTTTTCATATCGAGGGATCCGCGTCCCCAGATAAACTCACCGTCATTTACACCGTCAAAAGCGGGGTGTTCCCAGTCTTCTTCCGTGCCTGCCGAAACGGGGACCACGTCCTGATGAGAGAGAAGTGCTATGGGATCAAGGTCACTGTTACGGCCTTTCCAACAGTAAATGATGTTGGCCTCGCCGACAATTTCTTTTGAAAGATTTTCTCTGATGAGCGGATATGCTTCGTCAAGAAAATTGCGAAAACGCTCAAATTCCGACCAGTCTGTGTTTGAAGGATCTGCATTCGAGATCGTGCGGTAAGTTATGGCGCGTGAAAGATTAGAAGCCGCGCGTTCAATGTCGACTTTTTCTTCAACGGAAGTGCCGTAATCTTTCTTTTCGGGGTGGTGAAGTGCTGCTTTTACCATATTAGCTGCGGTAAGAGCTCCTATTGTGCCGAGAATAATTTTTTTAGCATTCTTATTCAACGTTAAAACCTCCATTACGGATTTATAAGTCAATTATACAACTATTCATTTCGATGTTCAAGGATTATAAATCAAATAAGCTCATCTGAGTTGTTTTGGGAAGCGAGTTGAAGGCTCCGACCTCCTCGAGAGCGGAAATAACGCTCTTTGAAACTCCTGCACGTTCCTGGAAATCCTCGATAGAAATAAATTCTCCCTGGCCGTCATCACGTGCCGCCTGCAATGATTGTGCGGCAACACCGCCGGCACCTTCAAGGGCAGAAAACGGAAGACGTATTTTGCCGTCTTCGATTTTGTAGATATATGCGTCGGACTTGTAGATGTCAACCGGCAGGAACTGAATTCCGCGAGCCATCATTTCGTTGACGACCTGCAACGACGTGTAGGTGCCTTTCTCTTTCGTGGTAGCTTCCTTGTCTTTTTCGGTGATTTCAGCCATTCTGAGCTTGACAGCCCGTCTTCCTGCAAGAATGGTTTTTGTCTCGAGGTCTTCACTTCGCACCGTCATATAGGAAGCGTAGTACTCAAGAGGTCGGTATACTTTATACCATGCGAGTCGCATGGCGGCGATGATATACGCGGCGGCGTGAGCTTTCGGGAACATGTATTTAATCTTCATACACGAATCGATATACCAATCTTCGACACCGGCATTTTTCATGGCTTCAATATGTTTTTCGGTGAGCTTTTCTTTCGCTTTTCCTTTACGAACAATTTCCATAATTGTAAAGGCGGTAAGATCGGGTACACCTTTTTGAATCAGATAGGTCATGATGCTGTCACGGGTGCCGATAACGTCGGAAATTGTACAAATTCCCTGTTTGATGAGGTCCTGTGCGTTACCGAGCCATACGTCGGTACCGTGAGAAAGTCCCGAAATCTGCAAAAGATCGGAAAACTTGGTAGGCTTCGCATCCATGAATATCTGACGTACAAATCCCGTTCCCATTTCGGGAAGTGAAAGGGTGCCGGTTTCACATTCGATGTCCTCCGCCGTAACGCCTAACGGCTCCGGAGAAGCAAAGAGCTTGTAGAGCTTTTCATCACAGACATCGACATCCATTACCGAGATACCCGTCGAATCCTCGAGGTATTTATAAATCGTGGGAACATCGTGTCCGAGGTTATCAAGCTTGAGAATCGTATCGTGAAGTGAGTGGAAGTCGAAGTGTGTTGTTCTGGTGCCTTTGTCTGCATCGTCGGCAGGGTGCTGGATCGGTGTGAAGTCCTCGGCTACATTGTCATTCGGAATTACAACCATACCGCCGGGATGCTGACCGGTCGAACGTTTTACACCCATGCAACCGAATTTAAGTCGCTCTTCTTCGGCGCGAGGAAGCACCGTATTACGCTCTTCGAGATACTTTTTAACATACGCATAAGCCGTTTTTTCGGCAACGGTACTGATTGTACCCGCCTTAAATACGTTCGTAATGCCGAAAAGCTTTTCCGTATATTTATGGGCGCTTGCCTGATATTCGCCCGAGAAGTTAAGGTCGATATCGGGGGACTTGTCGCCGTCAAAACCGAGGAAGGTTTCAAACGGTATGTTGTGACCGTCACGCTTCATCGGAGTTGAACAGTGCGGACAGTCCTTCGGCGGCATATCAAAGCCCGATTCGTATTCACCTTTCAGCAAGAATTCGCTGTGTTTACAGTTCGGACAAACATAGTGAGGGTGAAGCGGATTGACCTCGGATATACCGGCGGCAAATGCCACGAAAGACGATCCTACGGAGCCTCTCGATCCGACGTAATAGCCGTTTTCCATGGAATTTGCGACAAGCTTTTGCGCAATCATGTAGAGAACGGCGAATCCGTTTTTGATAATTGATTTGAGTTCTTTTTCGAGGCGGTCCGAAACGTATTGCGGGATATTTTCACCGAAAATCTCGTGCATCTTATCCCAGCAGAGCTTGGTGAGATTTTCTTCGGAGCCCTCCATGTACGGAGGAAATGAACCGCTCGGGATGGGCTTTATGGCTTCAATTCGATCGGCGATTATGTTTGTGTTTTCGACAACGACCTGATATGCCGTTTCTTCACCGAGATATGAAAATTCGGACAGCATTTCCTCGGTTGTCCTGAAATACAAAGGAGCCTGATTATCTGCATCGGAGAAGCCCTGAGATGCCATAATTATTGCTCTGAAAATATCGTCTTCCTTGTTCATAAAATGAACGTCGCCGGTTGCAACGGTCAATTTTCCTGATTCATCACCGAGGCTGATTATGTATTTGTTGATATTTTCAATATCCTCAACGGACCTGATGTTTGCATGGCTTGAATTTTCGGATTCAATCATGAAGCGGTTGTTGCCCGTCGGCTGGATTTCAAGGTAATCATAGAATGAAGCTATTTCCAGCAGTTCACTTTTGCTTTTGCCGTCGAGAATGGCACGATAGAGCTGACCTGCTTCGCAAGCACTTCCGAGGATCAGGCCTTCGCGGTGCTCAATAAGCTTGCTTTTCGGAATTCTCGGATTTCGCTTGAAATATTCGAGATTTGACATCGTGATAAGCTTGTAAAGGTTTTTGAGTCCCGTAAGATTACGGACAAGAATGATAATGTGATATGACGGCAGGCTTTTAACATCGCCGTTAACAAGACCGTCGTTTACCTGAGAGAGATTATTTATCTCCTTATCTTCAAGTGCCTTGATTGCATGGAGGAAAATATCGGCAAGAGCCTTTGCGTCGTCGCAAGCTCTGTGGTGGTTGAATTTCGGAAGCTTCAGGAAATCTGAAATTGTATCGAGCTTGTAGTTTTTAAGCCCTTTCCAGAGAGTTCTGCACAAAGGAACGGTGTCTATCGAGGTGTTTTCAAAAGGAATGTCGCATCTTTTGCAGGCCTCCGAGATGAATCCCGTGTCGAACGGAGCATTGTGCGCAACCAGCGGACTGTCACCGCAGAAACTGAGGAAATCGCGTACAGCCTTGTCCTCGAACGGAGCGTCCTTTACCATGTCGTTTGTAATGCCGGTGAGCTTCGTGATTTTTTCGGGTATGGGAATTAGCGGATTTACAAAGGTGTTGAATCTGTCCGTTATCTCACCGTTAACAATTTTCACGGCGCCGATTTCGGTTAATCTGTCCTTTGCTTTTGAAAGACCGGTCGTTTCAACGTCGAAAACAACAAAGGTTTTGTCGAAGGCAATGTCACTGTCACCTTTGACAACGGGTACCATGTCATCGACAAGATAGCCTTCCATGCCGTAGATAATCTTAATTCCTTTTGCCGTCGAGGTTGCCTCGGGGAATGCCTGAACTCCGCCGTGATCGGTAATCGCAATCGCGCTGTGTCCCCATTCCATTGCTCTTTTCACAAGTTCCTCGGCACTTGTGATGCCGTCCATCGTAGACATATTTGTGTGAAGGTGAAGCTCAACCCTCTTTTTCGGAGCATTGTCTTTTTTCTTAACCTTTTTGACAAGGGTTATTGCTTTTGCGTTGATAAGCGATGTGTGCATGAATTCATCTTCACGCACAAGTCCTCTTATGAGAACGGTTTTTCCGTTCTTGAGATTTTGCAGCAATTCCTCACAGTTTTCAACGCGCTCAAAAACCTTGACGGTGTATGAACTCGTATAGTCCGTGATATTGAAGACAAAAATTTTGTGTTCACCTTTTTTTGTATCCTTGACTTCAAGACCGAAAACATCGCCCCAGACAACAACGGTATCGGAAAGGGGAGAGATGCTTTTTATGGTCTGAGGTTTTGATTTTATAAGACTGTTGCCGTATATAGGCTTTGCATCTTCGTAAGAAATGGGTAACGAGTCAGATTCGAAAAACTCTTTTTCGGGAGGAAGCGGCTCAGGCTCCGGCGTGATTAAATGAAGCTCCTTAACACTGTCCTGAATCTCTAAATACTGAGAATTGTTGATATCAACTTTATCTTCTTCGATAAAATCGATTATCACTTCGGCATTGAAGCGTTTTCTGATGAGCTGAGCAAATTTTATGTCACAATTGCATCTCGAGAGAATATCTTTTCCGCCGTGCTTGAGAGTGACGCGTATTTTGTTTTCGTCAAAAGTAAATTCAGCATCATTGAGAAAACCGTTGACTGACGGTACAATCTGAGAGAGCTCGGGTATAATGCTGTTCAGTGTCTTGCTGTTCAGTGTTTCTTTCGGAAAAGAATATTCAAACACAGCAGTGTTTAATTCAAACGCACTTTTCAAAAAAGAAATAAGTTTTTGTTTTGCAGAGTAGGGGAAGGGCTTCTTGAAAGAGGCGGACATTGAAAGTGAACGTGAGGAAGTGTCCGCAGAAATGTCAATAAGCTCGCCGTCGTTGAAGACAGCGAGCAAATTTTTATCTGATATGTAGTCACTGAAAAAATCTGAAAAACTGATGGGCTTCATAATGAACCGTCCTGAATTAATTACTTGGATTTTTTCTTTCTGTGGATAACGAAACGGTTAAGAGGATAGGTCCAGCAAGTGGCAAGTGCAGCTGCAATGGGCTTTCCGACGGTGCTGCCGATTGTGGACCATTTGTCAACGATTTCCTGCATTTTGGTAAGATCGGACTGCTGAACTGCAAGAGAGCGACCGTGCTCTACACAGAAATCCATAATCCAGGCGCCGATAAAGGAAGTGGCAACAATTGTAAAAATAACCATTGCCGTATAGATTATTGCACTGACAACAACGTTGGAATCGGCATTAAAGGTTGTTTTTCTGTTAATAAGGAACGCTATGATATAGCCGATGGTTGTTGATATTACGAAAGCCCAGAAAACACCCTTGGCATCATATTCGAGAATACCTTCAATAAGCACGAATTTATCGCCTTTGCTGTCTTTAAAAGCAGTAAACAGTAAAGCGTAGTATACGGCAAATTCAATGAGAGTTGAGATTATACCGGCGAATGAGAATTTGATGAACTTCCACAGTTCAGCGTGTTTTTGAGTGAATGATTTTGAAGACATATTTTGTATTCCTTTCTTTTATAAAATTTTGCAAAGAATCACTATTATTGCAGCGATTAAAGCAAGTACGGAAAGAATCTTCATAACAAAGGGGATTGCTGCATCCTTGGATGCGGGAATCAGTTTCAGGAAGAGGTTGTTAAGGGGCTTTATTACCTTCTTGCCGAAGTAATCGCGATAGGTTGAAATACGTGTCGTGTACCCTCTGATATCGCTTTCTTTGAATTCGAAAATTCTGACACCTCTTTCAACGCCGTTGCCGTATTCGCCGAAACCGCATGCAGGTGAGTATCCGACATCGATTCCGTTAATGGTGCCGTGGAAATTATTCTGATGATCATGCCCGAAGTAAAGAGCGAAAACTTCACCCTTCTCTTTCAGTGCGTCAAATTCACCCGTGTTGATGTCCGATACGGCAGGAGGCTCATAGAGCTTGATTTTGCCGTCGGAAAATTCATCTTTGAGCTTATAATACTTTCCTTTATGAGTGCGGAAGGCTTTAACGGCATCGGGATGATTTCCCTTAACCTCGTCGAAAAGTTCGTAGGTTTCGCGTACGGGAATATGCTGAAAAACAATAGACGGGATATATCTGCCGTGTTTCTCGAAGAGTTTTTCACGTATTGAGCGATACCAGTCAATTCTTTCGGGAGTTACCGATTCATAGCCGATAGAGTTGTCGGAGGTACCTGAATAGATCATGTAGATGTTGAACACGGTATCGGTGCCTTCGCTGCTCATAACGGGAACACTGTATGTCGAGGCGTCGTAAGCGAACTCTTCGTCGGGAATGGTGCATGTGCTGTACTGACTGTAAATTGCGAGCTGTTCATCGAAGGTGAGTCCTACCTGCGGATCGTGGTTTCCGTATGTAACGATGAAGGGGATACCGCGTTTTTCAAGCGGTTCGATATAATTGCTTATCGCCCGACGCACCTTGGTGTTCTTGTCACCGGTGAGGAAGGATAAACCGTAGCCTTTAATCTGATCTCCGGTAAAGACGACAAGATCCGGCTTTTCCGTATCAAGGGCTTTTTCAATCAGTCTGATTGTATCGGGAGCTTTCTTGTAAATGCCGTGAATATCGGTTAACTGCATTATCTTGAAAGTCCCGTTTTTGTTGAATTTTAAAACGCGGTTGCTTTTTTTCAAATCAATCACCATTTTTTTATAAACTTATAATAAAATTATATTTATTTTTGTGTCGATGTCAAGAGAAACAGTGAAAAACCCCTCTCGAAAGAGAGGGGAAACTGTCATTTTTTAAGAATTTCGGAAACACTTGTTGCAAGTCCCGCAACCGACTGAATTTCGCTGGGAATAATAATCTTGGT
This sequence comes from Acutalibacteraceae bacterium, assembly GCA_045537495.1. Taxonomy (GTDB): domain Bacteria; phylum Bacillota; class Clostridia; order Oscillospirales; family Acutalibacteraceae; genus UBA1425. The sequence goes on along the minus strand of JAZSPN010000092.1, from coordinate 21,712 downwards.
TGACTGTCCGTCTGCAGCTTTTTCGAATGCTTCAAGGCTCTTTAAAGTGATGAATCCCTCACCGGGATTAGCCTGATTTATAAGCTCGATTGCCTTTGCATTTGACTGCTGAAGTTCAAGAATTGCAGCTGCATCGCCCTCCGCTTCGCGGATTTTTGCCTCTTTAACGGCTTCTGCACGAAGTATCGTTGCCTGCTTTTCGCCCTCGGCTGCAAGTATCTGACTTTCCTTAAGTCCTTCTGCAACCAGGATTTTGCTTGCCTTTTCACCTTCTGCACGAAGAATGGCTTCACGGCGCTGACGCTCCGCCTTCATCTGCTTTTCCATGGCATCCTGAATCTCTGCAGGGGGAATGATGTTTTTGAGCTCCACTCTGTTGACCTTAATGCCCCACGGATCAGTTGCTTCATCGAGGATTACTCTGATTTTTGCATTGATAGTATCACGAGATGTGAGAGTGTGGTCAAGCTCGAGATCGCCTATGATGTTTCTCAGCGTTGTTGCAGTAAGATTCTCGATTGCAGAAAGGGGATTTTCGACTCCGTACGTGTAAAGCTTCGGATCGGTAATCTGGAAAAAGACAACCGTGTCAATCTGCATCGTAACGTTATCTTTTGTAATAACGGGCTGAGGCGGGAAATCGACAACTTGCTCCTTGAGCGAAACGTTCTTTGAGAGTCTGTCGATAAACGGAATTTTGAGATGAAGTCCCGTCTGCCACGTTTCCTTGTAAGTACCGAGTCTTTCGATAACAAAAGCTCTTGACTGGGGAACTACTTTGACATTTGCAATGAGTAAAATGAGCAAAAGAACAACGATTACCAAAAAGATAATGAGCATTTTATTTTACCTCCAAAATTATTTTACCGAAACAATAAGCTTAACGCCTTCAATTCTTTCGGCTGTGACCTTAGTGCCTGCCTCGATGACGCTTCCGTCAGCCGATCTTGCAGTCCATAAATTACCGTCAACAGATACGATACCGACAGCGTTAGTATTGTCAATTGTTTCCTTGACAATTCCCGTTTTGCCGATAACTCTGTCTGAGTTAGTGGGGATTTTATTCTGATTGATGTATTTTTTGACAAGCGGACGTGTTAGTATCAGAGCGATAACGGAAACGGTGACGAAAATTGTTGCCTGAAAAGCCCAATGAATTTTGAACAAACTGGAAATCAGTGCCGAAAAAGCGCCGACGGCAAACCAGATGGTTATCATCTGAGGAGTCATTGCTTCAATGATGACGAGGACGACGGCGAGAACTATCCAGAATGCCGTGAGATAAATCTCCATATAATAACCTCCTTCGAAATAATATTATCATATTTTACTTGTATTTTCAATATAATACTAATTCTATAAATGTAAAATATTTCTTAATTTTTTAAATATTTTTTATTAAAGTACTAAACAAAATTGAATTTATGTGATATAATATTATGTATAAGGGGGTTTTTCACATGAATGATTCCTCGGTGAACCGTAACGTTACCCGGAGAGGTACAGATACTACGGGTAAAGCACCCGTCAAAAAACATAAGAGAAAAAAGCGGAAGAAGCATACATTTCTTTCCGTGTTGCTTTCTTTTTGCCTTATATGCTTTTTTACACTCTGCATAATCGGCGGATATATTCTGACCAATGCTTTTCTTGTCGTCAACGGTGATCCCGTTTTCAGTCTTGAGGATGAAAAGAACAATCAGAATCAGACTTCGTTTGTTTACGCATATGATGATGACGGTAAATTGTTTGAATACAGCCGTCTGCACGGTGAGATCAACAGAATCTGGGTTGATCTTGAAGATATGCCGAAAAATCTGAAGGATGCTTTTGTTGCGATTGAGGACAAGCGTTTTTATGAGCACAAGGGTGTCGATTGGTACCGTCTTGGCGGTGTTATCAGCTCACTTTCGTTTGAGCAGGGTGCATCCACCATCACTCAGCAGCTTATAAAGAATATTACGGGGCAGAACGAAGTTACAATCGTCAGAAAGTATAATGAGATTCTCAGTGCTTTAAATCTTGAAAAAAATTATGATAAAAACGATATTCTGGAAGCATACCTTAACGTTGTTTATCTCGGCAGCGGTTGCTACGGAGTGAAAACGGCGGCCGAAACTTATTTCGGCAAGGATCTCAATGATCTTTCTCTTACGGAATGTGCCGTTCTTGCCTCTATAACCAAGGCACCGTATTCGTATAATCCTCTTTACAATCCTGACTCCAACAAGGAGAGAAGAGATTACTGCCTTTCCGAGATGCTTGATCAGCAAATGATCTCAAAATCGGATTATAATTCCGCTTTGGTTTCCGACGTTGTCTTTACCAACGATCCGCGCTATGTGGCTACGACCGATTTCGAAAACAAAAAAGAAACAAAGGATGAAGTTAAGAATTTCTATGTTGACTATGTAGTTGACTGTGTCATCAACGACCTTGTGGATAAACTCGGATATACTGTTTCCGAGGCTACAAAAATGATTTATTACGGCGGTCTTAAGATTTACAGTGCCGTTGATCCGAACATTCAGAAAATTCTCGAGAATGTTTACAGTACAAGATCGGCATTTCCGAATCCCAACGAAACGGATACGCCCGATGATCCCGCGGTGCAGTCGTCGATGACGATTATGGATTATCACGGAAGGGTTGTCGGAATAGTCGGACAAGCGGGCAAAAAGAAGCAGGACCGCTGTCTTAACAGAGCAACCGATTCACCCAGACAGCCGGGTTCAAGCATCAAGCCTTTGGCAACTTATGCACCCGCCATTGAAAAAAATGTAATCACCTGGTCATCGATGATCAGCGATTCCGCTTTGATTATCAAGGGCAAGAGCTGGCCGAAGAACGTTGACGGTGCTCCGAGTGATACCAAAAAGTCAGTTCAGTATGCACTCAAAGTGTCCCTTAACACAGTTCCGGCACAGATTATTCACAAGATGATGCCCGGCGGTATATCGACTTCTCTTGAATATCTTACAGAGCGATTCCACTTATCTCATGTGGATATGGTGAATGACAGCTCGTTACCGCCCGTTGCGGTCGGCGCAATGACTTACGGTGCAACAACTCTCGAGATGGCGGCGGCGTATGCTTCTTTCGGTAACGGCGGTATGTATTATGAGCCGTATTCGTATTACGAAGTTGTTGACAGTGCCGGAGAGGTTGTTCTGTCCAATAAAGATGTTTCCGGACAGAGAGCACTTGAAGAAGACGCGGCAGATGTCATGTGTGAGCTTCTTCAGACCGTTCCGATTTCCAGTTACGGCTCGGGCTACGCCGTTCAGAAGTTCCCCGTAATGTGCAAGACGGGCACCACCGATGAAGATAAGAACAGATGGTTTTGTGCAGGCACTCCGTATTATATATCCTCAATCTGGTACGGATATGATATTGCTGAAAATATGCACACGACCGTTAACCCTTGCGGCAGAATATTCCTTGATGTTTTCAGCAAGATTCACAAGGATCTTCCCATGAAAGATTTCGAGAAGAGCGGTAAGACAATCATGAAATCTTACTGTGCAAACACGGGACTTATTGCAGGCAAGAACTGTACCGTAGGCGGTCAGGGCTGGTACAAAACAAGCTATCTTCCGAAACAATGTACAACTTGTACGGGTATTCCCATACTTGATGATATTGAGCAGGCTATTGAAGATTTAGGAATTTTAGATATTATCGGATGATTTATTATGGTTATTTTAGCGATTGACCTTGGTGACAGCAGAACCGGCGTGGCCGTTTGTGACAAAACGGAAACGCTGGCTTCTCCCGTTACTGTTATTTTTGAAAGATATATGCCTAATATACTTTCTAAGATTCGTGAAATAGCGGCAGAACGTAAAGCGGAACTGATCGTTGTCGGATATCCTAAGAATATGAATGCGTCGGTAGGGGAGAGGGGACAGAAATGCGAAGCCTTCTCGAAGGAGCTCGAAGAATTCTGCGGTATAAAGACAGTCCTTTGGGACGAAAGGCTTTCAACGGTTTCGGCTCTTAACGCTCTCGACAATACAAAAACCTACGGAAAAAAGAGAAAAAATGTTCTCGACAGTGTTGCAGCCGTTATAATTTTACAGTCTTTTATCGATTACAGGAGAATGCACAATGAAACCGATGCGTGATTCAACCGTGAAACAGTCATCGTTTATTTCAGCGTTAAAAGTATTTCTTTTCTCGCTGTTTTTCTGTGCTTGCTGCATCCCTTCGTTTCGCTCAATAGGACATTTTGTTTTTCAAATTTCAACTGCGGCTGTACTGTCTTTTGTCTGCACCGCAGTTATTTTTCTTGTATTCAGAAGCTCGCTTCGTAGTCTTGCGGATTCGCTTTCCGTTTTTCTGTTGATTATGCTGTCAATTGCAGTCTATCAGCAGATAACGGCTCAGTTTTCGCTCGATGTACCTTTTTCCGAAGGATGGATTTATACTTTCTATTATGATAAACCGCTTACGGTTGCGATAGTATGGGGAGTGTCTTTTCTCAGCACATTAATTTTAAGACTGATTTTACCCTACACGGAGATGTATGCAGGTTTTCGTGCCGACTTTTCATTATTTTTAAAAAGATCCTCAAAGGGTTTTCTTGTCTACTATATCTTTGTGCTTGTATACTGCTTTGTATTACAGAGAGCGCCTCAGACTCAGTCGGGAGTAAATCTGATTCCGTTTAACATGATTATGACGTATATCAACAGTTCAACTTCCGTCTATGAAAGTCTTTTTTACTTCACGGGTAATTTTATATGTTTCTTGCCGTTCGGATTCCTTTATGCCGTTTCGAAGAAGAAACCCGAATGGCTCAGATTAATTTCGTTGCCCATAGTGATTTCTCTGCTCATCGAGGTATCCCAGCTTCTGCTCAAAAACGGTAATTTTGACGTTGACGACATTCTGTTGAACGCACTGGGATTCTACATCGGAGTGAGCCTTGTATTCCTGCTGAATTTTATCAGATCTTCGATAACTTCCGGAAAAGAGAAAACTATATTTAATTAAATTCATTTTTCGTGCATAAACATAATCCGAGGTGATTGCATGAAAAATTCCACGAGAGCAGTTATAATCGGTTTATGTTTGCTGTTTTTTGCAGTTTTCTTTTTTCTTACGGATAGGAGCAATGAAAATGCACTGTCTGCATCCGTTCCGTATTCCGAAATGTGCAATGTTATAATAGATGCGGGACACGGAGGAATTGACGGGGGAGCGGTTGCTGTCGACGGTACCGTTGAAAAGGATATCAATCTTCGTATAGCGCTAAAAGTCAGGGATATTCTGGAATTTCTCGGTGTCAACACCGTAATGACAAGAGAAACCGACATTTCAATTCATGATGCAGGTGTTGAAGGTATCAGACAACAGAAAATTTCAGACATCAGAAACCGAACAAAACTTACGAAAGAAACAAAAAATGCCGTTTATGTAAGCATTCATCAGAATCATTACAGTCGGTCTGAATATAAGGGAACACAGGTTTTTTATTCGCCGAACAATCCTCGTTCTGAAATTCTTGCGGGAATTTTACAGGATGAGTTTGTCAGCGTTCTTCAACCGCAGAATAAACGGAAAATCAAGAAAAGCGGGACGGAGATTTATATACTGTATCACGCCGAGTGTCCCGCCGTTATGATTGAATGCGGATTTTTATCAAGTCCGGAAGAAACAGCATTATTAAAAGATGAAGACTATCTCAATAAATTCAGTATCCTGACTGTGAGCGGTATATTGAAATTTATCAACAACATTTCCTCGGAGGTAATCTGATGGCAAGTAAAATAAAATCGGTTTACATATGTGAAAAGTGCGGTTACGAAGCTCAGAAGTGGTACGGTTGCTGTCCTTCATGCAATGAATGGAATACGATGACCGAAGAGATTCGAAACACAAGCCCTTCTTCGCAGAAAAAGACTGTTTCATCTTCATACGGGAAGTCCGAAAAATTAAAGGACATCTCGGCAGAGGGTGAGCACCGTTATCATACGGGGCTCAAGGAGCTTGACAGAGTCCTTGGCGGCGGAATTGTCAAGGGCTCTCTTGTGCTTCTGAGCGGTGATCCCGGTATAGGTAAATCGACGATATTGCTTCAGATATGTCAGCATATCGGCAAGGAGTTGGATATACTGTACGTTTCGGGCGAAGAATCTGCACATCAGATAAAGCTCAGGGCAAACAGACTTCTTGTTGATACCGAAAATCTTTCCGTTATGTGCGAAACCGATACTCAGACCGTGGTAGAGCACATTCGTTCGACGAAACCGGGACTTGTGATTGTTGACTCAATACAAACAATGTGCATCGACGAATTACAGTCATCACCGGGAAGCGTTACTCAGGTCAGGGAGTCGACAAATATGCTGATGCGTGCAGCAAAATCACTCGATATACCCGTAATCCTTGTCGGACACGTTAATAAAGACGGTAATATAGCGGGTCCCAAGGTGCTTGAGCATATTGTTGATGCTGTACTTTATTTTGAAGGCGAAAGAAATTTATCATACAGAATATTAAGAGCCGTCAAAAACAGATACGGTTCAACCAATGAAATCGGTGTTTTTGAAATGCTTGACAGGGGACTGGCGGAAGTTGAAAATCCGTCACTGTTAATGATTTCAGGCAGACCAAAGAATACATCGGGCTCATGCATTGCGTGCATCATGGAAGGCTCACGTCCGATTTTGGCAGAAGTTCAGGGCCTGGTTACTCAAACGGGATTCGGAAATCCTCGCAGAATGACAACCGGATTCGATTATAACAGAATGTCGATGCTTTTAGCTGTTCTCGAAAAAAGAGCAGGCTATTATTTCGGCAACATGGATGCCTACATTAACGTTGTAGGTGGTTTAAAGCTCGATGAGCCTGCATCTGACTTGTCCGTTGCATTATCTTTGGTTTCAAGTCTTAAAGATGTACCGGTACGGGAAGACGTGCTGGCATTCGGAGAAATCGGACTTGGCGGTGAGGTGCGTGCAGTAAACGCTTGCACTCAAAGAATCAAAGAAGCCGCAAGACTCGGCTTCACAAGATGTATAATACCTAAGTTTAATTTAAAGTCCGTTTCTCAGGAGCTTTTCGATGAAATAGAAATTGTAGGTGTAAGCAATATAAGGCAGGCTTTCGAAGCACTTATCGGATAAAGACGTTTTTAATAAGTTTTGAAAAGCTCATGTCGATTAAGCAGAAGGTAAGCAGATTTTATTGACGTTAAATCATTACCACTAACTGCGCATAATTATTATTTTGTGCAGTTGAGGGGACTTAAATTTAGGGAAAAAGCATTTATGAACGATTTTAGTGAATTTCCTCAGGTTGCTCAATACTATTTTAATTATCTGATCACGGTTAACGGTAAATCTCCGTTGACTGTATCCGGTTATGCACTGGATCTTCGTTTGTTTTTCAGATTTTTAAAACTTCATCGCGGTACGGTTTCTTCTTCTGCAGATTTTGACAGTATACCTATAAATGATATTGATATTGAATTTTTAAAGAAAACTACCGTCAATGAAGCTTATGCTTTTTTGGCTTACTGCACAACCGTCAGAAAGAATAATTCTACGTCACGTGCACGAAAAGTTGTTGCCGTTAAACGGTTTTTCAGATTTTTGGCACTTAATAAGCAGTTTATCGATGAAAATCCGTTACGTGATCTTGAATCACCAAGAACCAAAAAAGCTTTGCCCAAGTATTTGACACTCGAACAAAGTCTTAATTTGCTGGATTGCGTGGATGGGAATTTCAGGGAAAGAGATTTTTGTATTCTGACATTATTTCTCAATTGCGGTTTAAGACTTTCCGAGCTTGTCGGATTAAATCTTACCGACATCCGAAATGACAATACTATTCGCATTCTGGGCAAAGGAAATAAAGAAAGAATCATTTATCTCAATTCCTCTTGTCTTTCGGCACTTAATAATTATTTGAGAGTAAGACCTGCTGACGGTGTGACCGACAGAAATGCAGTTTTTATCAGCAGGAATAAACGTAGAATCAGTAAGCGTGCAGTTCAGGATGTAGTCGAAAAATTTCTTAAAAAGGCAGGTCTGGACGGACAGGGTTACTCAGTACATAAGCTTCGTCATACGGCTGCAACTCTTATGTATCAGCACGGCGATGTCGATGTCAGGCTGTTAAAGGAAATTCTCGGACATGAATCCTTATCTACAACCGAAATTTATACTCACGTTGTTAATTCTCAGCTTCAGAAGGCGCTTGATTCAAATCCGCTGAACAAAGCAGTTGCCGAAGATTCTACTGAAAATTGAAATATCCTGCAAACAATGAATTCAGTAAAGTATCGATAAGTGATGCAAATATCGTGAAAATAAGCAGTATGAGAAATCTTATATTGTACTGCTTAAAGCTCGGATTTTCTTCTCCGACGGTCAGATTTTTAAGCATCTCAGATGACATTATTGCACTGAATGTGCAAGCCGTTATCATAACGACAGTATTGACTATTTTGCCGGGATAAAGAGTTAATGCACAGTATCCGATACCTTTCAGAGAAAACGTTCTGTACATATAGGCACTGATTGTTCCGATGCCGATGCCGTTTATCAGCGGGAGTGAATAAATAATCGGCGTACCCACTGCACAAAGACCTGCTGCATACGCTGTAATCAGAATGAATACCGACTTTAAAAGTGAGTTGGAAAAATTTATCAGTGGCCTCTCCCCTGCTTTTATTCCGATATAATTTTCGTACAGTGACAAAAGTTCGGACAGTAAATTTCCGTACTCTCTTCTGATGACCAGAGAACCCGCCGTCAGTCCTGCGGTGAATATTAACAAAAAGATCAGATGTCTTAAATACAAAGATTTATTCTGTTCGTTGTTTTTGTAGTAGTAATTGATTCGCGAAGTCCTTCTTTTTATAATTTTAAACATTTCATCAACCCTTTCGGTTTATATTATGAAATGTGCCCGATTATTATGACGGGTTGTCTGTATAAAAAATGAGCAGCTACCAAAACGGTAACTGCTCATTTTTATGTTTGTGAAATTATTCAGCCTGGGGTGCGCCAACGGGGCAGGAATCTGCACAAGAACCGCAGTCGATGCATGTGTCAGCGTCGATAACGTACTTGCCGTCACCCTCTGAAATAGCACCAACGGGGCAATCAGCCTCACAAGCTCCGCAGGAGATGCAATCATCAGAAATAATGTATGCCATTTATAACAAACCTCCTTCTCTTAATGTATAACTATTTTAGCATATCGTACGCGAAATGCAATAGTTTTAAAAAATTTTTAACAGAAAGTTATTCAATTCCTTTCAAAGATTCAAGTTCTTCCTTGTTTACGCGAATCTGGGAATCCTTTATAAGCTTAACATGCTTACGGTTACAGACATAGGGTGCAGCTTCGGGGCGTGAATCGAGTCTGACCTTTAAAGTGCCGGTAAGAAGGTTATTTTCAACGACGACACCGTTTCCTTCGTCGGTGGAAACAATGGCGCCGGGCTTCGGTGTGACTCTCAGAAGATGCTCATAGGCTTCCTGTTCATATTTAAGGCAGCACATGAGTCTGCCGCAGGTACCGCTTATTTTAACGGGGTTAAGCGAGAGATTCTGCTCTTTTGCCATTTTGATTGATACGGGCTGGAATTCTCCGAGAAAGCTGCTGCAACAGAATTCTCTGCCGCAAATACCGAGTCCTCCCAGCATTCTTGATTCATCTCTGACGCCTATCTGGCGAAGCTCGATTCTTGTGTGGAAGACTGATGCGAGATCCTTGACCAATTCGCGGAAATCGACTCTGCCGTCTGCCGTGAAATAGAAAAGTATTTTACCGCCGTCAAAAGTATATTCAACGTCAACGAGCTTCATGTCGAGCTTATGCTTTTCTATCTTTTGCTCACATATTTTGAAGGCTTCGACTTCTTTTTTCTTGTTGAGCTCAACGGTGCGAAGATCAGCCTCCGTTGCTTTTCTGATGACGGGTTTGAGCGGATGTAAAATCTCTTCTTCGGGAATATCTCTGTTTTCCGTTGAGATTTCACCGCATTCAACTCCGCGTGCTGTTTCGACGATTACCTTTTCGCCCTGGGTAAAAGTGATACCGCAAGGATCGAAAAAATATACTTTACCGACTTCTTTAAATCTGACTCCGATTATTTCTGCCATTAAAATTTCCCTTTCATATTAAGAAATCATTTTGGAACAAAAAAGTGTTACCAAAAGATTGCCGTTCATATTAGCATTTGCGGCATTGATTATATAAATGCAAGCCTCAGATAATTTTATCAATTTGTTTGACGAAAGCTCCAGGGCGAATTCCGATGCCTCCCCTTCCCTATCGGTCAGTTTGGAAATCAGCGCCTCGGAACAGAGTTCATAGAGATGATTACAGCAAAGCTTTAAGGCGTTTCTGTCTTTCTCAAAATCTGTTGTAAGCCTTAAAATTTCTGCCTCGTTATTATTTGCAACGGCATGAAGTATGTCGATTGCAATTGAATGTGCTTTACCTGCTTCTTCCCCGTTAACGCTTGCATCGCTGTCGTCGAGAGAATACGACGTTACTCTCGAAATAACGGTGTCAAGCATTGCACTTTTTGACGGAGTTAAAAGTATGAAGTTGACGTAAACGGGAGGTTCTTCGAGAATTTTCAGCAAGGCATTCTGAGCGGAAACAGACATAGTGTCGGCTCTGTTCAGAATATAAACCTTTTTATCCGATTCGTTAGGCAATACCGCGGCATCTCTGCTTATTTCTCTTACGAAATCAACCTTGAAGCTTCCCGGGGTTGTTCCGCCCTCATAGAGCGAGATGTCAGGGTGTACTGAATTGTGGGCTTTTCTGCAATGAGCACAGCACTCACAGGGCTTGGTTTCACAGGTGCACACAAGAGCCTTTGCAACGGCCTTTGCGGCTTCCATGCGATCAGCTTCTGTACCGGCTTCAATCAGAATTGCGTGCGAAAGCTTATTTCTGTTGAGTGTATCATAAATTGTCGAAATTAAATTACTGTTCATATCAAAGTTTAATGAATTTATCAATGTCTACAACGAAAATTGTCGCGCCTCCGACAGAGATTTCTACGGGCACCGAAACAAAGAATTCAGAGTTGAAGGCGGAATTCGTAGGAACGATCTGTTTACGTCTGCTGCAGAACTTACCGATAATACCTACAAGTTCATCAACCTTGTCTTCTTCAACACCGATGAGAAGTGTCGAGTTTCCCGCCTTAAGGAAACCGCCGGAAGTTGAAAGCTTCGTTGCGCTGAAGCCTTTCTTTGTAATTTCGGAAAGTACTGCCGGACAGTCATCATTATTAATTATAGCTATGAGCAGTTTCATAACATACCACCTTTAAATTTATTTGAAAAGATCGAGATTCCTCTTGATTACTTTTTCTCCTCGCCAACCGTATGCACGGTCTGTCAGGTCGTCGTCATAATCGGCACGAAGCTTAACTCCATTCAGAAATTCTTCAATTTCAGTACGATCAGCACCGATATTTTTAGGACATACACTCTGGCAGGTGTCGCAACCCCATGCAGAACCGTTCTTGATGATTAACTGTTCCTGTTCCGGAGTGAGCGGTTTTTTTTGCTGTGATATAGCCGAAATGCAAAGATCGGCATTGAAGCCTTCGCGTGTCAATGCGTGCGAAGGACAGGCATTTATGCAAAGATCGCAACCGTCACACAGAGAAATTCTTTTTTCACTGTATGCAAGAGAAAGGGTTGTGGCGATTTCGCCGATAAAAACCCAGGAACCGTATTTTTCTGTCAGCAAAAGTCCGTTAACACCCTTCGAGCCGAGTCCGGCGGTTTCTGCCAGAGAAACTTCGGGAAACGGTGAATTTCCGCAGAAAACGGAGAAGTCGTCGTCGGGGAAAACCTCGGACAGCTTTTGTGCTGCCGACTCCAATCTTAACTTCATGAAGTCGTTATAATCGGGAACTACGGCGTATTTTGAAATGTTGGAGCCTTCATAAGCGTCGTCACCTAAATAATAAGGAAAAAGTGCCACGATGATGCTTTTTGTGTTTTCGGGAATTCGCGAAACGGCCCTGCAAGGAATAAGATGATCTTTAAATTTGTCAAAGCTGACTATTCCCCAAAGAGGAGAAGTTGCATTCATGATTTCGTTCAGCATAAAGTATTACACCTAATTAATTGTCATGGAAAGAGCGATCATTGCGGGCATGGTTACAATTGAAATAAGACTTACCGCACTTACCGTCTGAGCGGCAAGCCCCGTATCCTTGTCGTATTTTGCGGCGAACATAACCGTATTGTTTGCCGACGGTGCACTTGCGGAAAGAATGAGCGAAGAGAGTAATGTTCCCGCAATACCGAAAAGCTTATATACTCCGAGAAGCAATAACGGCAGTACAATCAGTTTCAGAAGGCCGACGAGAAGGATTTTAGGTTCCTTGAACATTGATTTAAAGTTGGTGTTTGCGAGGTACGTGCCGAAAATAAGCATCGCAAGAGGAGTGTTCATGGAAGCGAGATAAGATACGGGTGTCATGAGAAGCTCGGGAACAGTCACGTTAAAGAGATACAGAGGAAGACCGACAATAACGGCGATGACACCGGGATTGAGTATTATACTCTTTATATTAAACTTGGTTTTGTTGTCGCCGTCTGAGGACATGAGGTAAATTCCGTATGTGAAAGCACAGATCTGAAAAGAAACGATAACGGCGGAACAATAGAAGACACCCTCGTTACCGATTACAGCCTGAGCAAGCGGAAGTGCCATATAGCCACAGTTTCCGAAAACGGAAGAGTATCTGAAAATAGCACGTCGGTTATGATCTCCTTTTCGGAAAAAGGGTGCGGAAATCAAAGCGGCAACAAAATGCATCAGCATACCGCATCCGATTGCAATGAACAGATTTTTCGTGTTTTCACCGTTATGCTCCATTTGAAGAAATGATTGAACGATGACACAAAAACAAATGATGTAGAACAACAAATCGGTGCATGCTTTTGCAGTTTTTTCGGAAAAAAGCTTGGTTTTGTCGGCAACGGCGCCGACTGCAACGAGGATGTAAAGAATCGCAACCTGCTTGGCGGCGATCATCATATTTTCAAAAAACATTTAACACCACTGAATTCAGAAATTATTCTTTATTTTTTGAGTCGTTTTTTGTTATCTCCTGACGGAAAATTCTTGATCTGTCAACGAGAGTGTAAATGATAAACAGTGCAAGACCGAGGTCACAAAATTCGATCTGTGACTGAGCATAAATGAATTCGCCTTTTCCCAGTAATGCAACGACTACTCTCGGAACGAAACAAAGAAGACAGAAAAGCGCCGCGGGAAGTCCGTAAGCGAAGAGCTTCCATTCAATTCCCTTGCCGTTTACTTTTGCAGTTACCTGAGCAAACGCCATAAAGAACATGAGAAGGAAAGCTATCGAAACCAGCTCAAGGAAGAGTTCTGAAACGTTGAGGAAGCTGATTTCGCGCATGAAGCGGTGAAGGATTCGGAAAACGGACCAAAAAAGAGGCATTATTGCGAGAAGCTTGTAATCGGAAGCGCTCTTGCCCATGATCTGGGAAATTCCGTACATTATAAAGAATATTGCACTGACTACCGCAAAGAATGCTTCGAGTACCATGGCGAGAGCTCCCGTGCTTGAAAGGTAGCTGAGCATTTCTCTGCTGTAATTGTAATTGAAATAAATATCGGAGAAGTCACCGTAACGCATAATGGCATTTATTATGAGAGTTGCACTGAGAACAAAAGAGATAACTCCGCCGAAAATTTTTCTCTCACCTGCATCCGATGTTTTTCCGAGTCCCTTTTTGTAAATAAGAGATAAAATGATCGGAAGAACCGTGCCGATACCCATAACGGCGTAGAGTATGTAAATTGTAACGTTGTTGCGGTCTGCCCAGAAGCCCGTAACCGGCTCGATGTTAGTCATGAGTTGATAAACTCGGAGAGGAAGACTTATTAAAACAGAAACAATAAAGAAAATGAAAAGGATAAACGGATTGACTGATTCGTATCTGTTGTTCATAGTGAAAATTACCTTTCTTAAATATTCAGCGTTCATCGGAAGGAATGTAGTAGCCGACACCTTCGTAGTTATCAATTCGGTCTTCGAGAGTGTAGTACTGTCTTGGTGTGGCAACACTCTTATAGGCAGGTCTTATGATCCTGCCTCCCGTAAGAAGCTCTTCTATTCTGTGAGCAGACCAACCTGCAACACGGGCAACACAGAAAAGCGGTGTAAACAGATCTTCCGGAATCTTGAGCATTTCATAGATGAGTCCCGAATAAAGGTCAACGTTTGCGCATATTTTTTTCTTACTTCCCTTTTCGCGCTCAAAAAGCTCCGGCGTAAGAGTTTCGACAAGCTCAAGAAGTCTGAATTCATCGGCAAAACCGTTCTCTTTGGCAAAACGTTCTGCGTGTTTTTTGAGAATAACGGCTCTCGGATCGGAAAGTGTATAAACAGCATGTCCCATACCGTAGACGAGTCCCGTGCGGTCACCTGCTTCTTTGCGGATTATCTTTGTTATGTAATCTGCTACCTGTTTTTCATCAGTGATATCACTTACATTTTCGCGGATAAACGAAAGCATTTCGCGTACTTTCATGTTAGCGCCGCCGTGACGTGCACCCTTTAAAGCTCCGATACCCGCTGAAATAGCCGCATAGGTATCCGTAAGGCTCGATGTAAGAACTCTCGTTGCAAAAGCAGAGTTGTTTCCGCCGCCGTGCTCCGCATGAAGAATCAAGGCAAGATCGAGAAGCTTTGCTTCGTCATCGGTAAACTCTTTGTGAGAACGTATAGTGTGAAGAACGGTCTGAGCGGTTAAAAACTCGGGCTTAACCTGATGAATGTGCATGCTCTTGTGATAGTAGTGTCTTCTTTTTACCTGATAGGCATATGACATTATCATCGGCATCTGAGCAATAAGCTGGATGGACTGGCGAAGAACATTCTCGATTGAAAGATCCTCGGGATTCTGATCGTAGGAATACATGGCGAGGACAGATCTCGAAAGCTTGTTCATGATGTTCATGGAAGGAGCTTTCATAATCATATCTTCAATAAAGTCGTCGGGAAGCTCTCTCGACTGAGCGAGAATGTCGCAAAACCTGTCAAGCTGCTGCTTGGTGGGAAGATTGCCGAAAAGAAGCAACCACGCGGTTTCTTCGTATCCGAAACGCTTCTCATTTTCGCAATTTGAGATAATATCGTTAATATCGACGCCTCGGTAAGTGAGTCTGCCTTCACGTGGCACGCGCTCACCGTCACTGATATAATATCCTTCGACAGAGCATATCTGAGTAAGACCTGCCATGACACCGGTACCGTCAGCGTTTCTCAAGCCTCTTTTAACGTCGTATTTTGAGAAATCTTCCTGATTGATTTTAGTATTTTTTACGAGCTCATCGCATAAAAATGAAAGAGCGTCATTTGATACAGGTGAAATAATACTGGACATAGAACACCAACCTAACAGTAAATATTTATACCTATTAATTTTATACCAAATGACACTCAAAAGTCAATACTTACAACGATAATATTAAAGTAATGGAGTGAAAAAATGAGGTTCTATATTCTTTTATCGTTAATAACGGCTGTAATTATGGTTGTTATCCCCGCTGCATCACTTTCGGGAAATAAAAACTCCGTCGGGCAAGTACGTGATTCTGCGACGGAGGCCGTTACCGAAGTCGGAAATTCCGTGATATCGGTATTTATGACGGAAACAGAAAGTATACTCACACTGGACAAAGAAGAATATCTTGTGGGAGCTGTTGCCGGTGAAATGCCTGCATCGTATCATATCGAAGCATTGAAAGCGCAGGCACTTGCGTGCAACGCCTACGCGCAATATATCAAAAATAATCCGTCGGGTGATATTTTCGGTGCTGATATTTCGGACTCACCCAAGGTGCACCAGGGTTATATTACAAAAGAGGAAAGAAAAGAAAAATGGGGCGACAGCTTCGACGATTACGAGAAAAAAATCAGGTCCGCAGTTGATGCTGTAATCGATAAAACAATTACATACAACGGCGAACCTG
Organism: Acutalibacteraceae bacterium; assembly: GCA_045537495.1. Classification (GTDB taxonomy): domain Bacteria; phylum Bacillota; class Clostridia; order Oscillospirales; family Acutalibacteraceae; genus UBA1425. The sequence continues at coordinate 5,701 of JAZSPN010000092.1, read as the reverse complement.
TTATGGCGGCATTCTTTTCTATATGTCCGGGAAGGACAGAAGCTGCTTCCGAGGTATTCAAAGAGAATATTCCGTACCTGAAAAGCGTAATAAGTGACGGAGATAAGCTGTCACCGGATTATTCGAAGAAGATAAACTTTACCGAAGATGAGTTCAAAGAACGTATTTCGGCAATTGAAGGGATCACGATCGGTGACGAGGCGGAAAACTGGATATCCGACATTAAAACCACCGAAGTCGGCACCGTAAAATCTCTCCGCATTTGTGATAAAGAAATCAGCGGTAATGAATTTCGTGAAATCTTTTCACTCAGAAGTAGTGCTTTTTCTGTGTCGTATTCAGAAAACAGCTTTACCGTGAAAACGGTCGGCTACGGACATTTTGTGGGAATGAGCCAGTACGGAGCTGACTATATGGCGCGACAGGGAGCATCGTACAAAGAAATACTGAAGCACTACTATTCGGGTGTCACGATAAACGATGTATGAACAGTCCCGAGAGGAGTTTAGGCTCAAACCAAGTAGATTTCGGCGGCATTATCTCCCCTGCATCGGCAATGTCGAACAAGTCCTGAAGTGTAGTGGGATACATGGAAAATGCAATTCTCATGTCGAGAGAAACCCGCCTTTCAAGCTCAGACAGTCCTCGGATACCGCCGATGAAGTCGATTCTCTTGTCTGTTCTCGGATCGTCAATTCCGAAAATCGGAGAAATCACATTGTTCTGGAGAATGGATACATCGAGTCTTGAAACCGGGTTTTCGGTATCGAACGTGTTTTCTTTCGACGTGATTTTGAACCATTTACCGTCAAGGTACATACCGAATGAGTGTTTTGCTTCGGGACGGTACGGAGAAAAAGGTGCTTCACAGACAGTGAATTTTTCGGACAGTTTAAGCATGAATTCTTCGCTTGTCATGCCGCCCAGATCCTTGATTACTCTGTTGTAATCCATGATTTCAAGTTCACTCTGAGGGAAGAGAACAGAGAGGAAGAAATTGAATTCTTCATCACCGTTGTAATCGGGCTTTTCCTCGCGGCGTTTAAGGCCGACCTTTACGGCGGAAGCGCATCGGTGATGTCCGTCGGCGATGTAAAGACTGTTAATTGAAGTGAATAAGTCGGAAATTTCATTAACGGTACAAGCATCATCAACCACCCAAACGGTGTTGTTGACGTTGCCGGGGCCGATAAAGTCGTAAACGGGATCATGGTCGTTTTTCCAGCTTTCGATAATCTGAGAAAGTCTTTTGTTTTCTCTGTAACAGAGGAAAATGGGCCCGGTGTTGGCATCGCAGGTGTCAACGTGACGGATTCTGTCGGCCTCTTTGTCGGCACGTGTGAACTCGTGCTTTTTTATATTGTTGTTGATATAATCATCAATTGAAGCACAACCGACAAGTCCCGTCTGATTTCTGCCGTTCATGGTCTGGCGGTAAATGTAAAAGCAGGGAGTTTTGTCTTCCTGACAGATGCCGTCGGTGCAGAGCTTTTGAAGGTTTTCGGCGGCCTTTTTGTAAACTTCGTCGGAATAAAGATCTGTTCCCTTCGGAAGATCTATTTCTGCCTTGTCTACATGGAGAAATGAGTATTCGTTACCGACCGTCATTTCACGTGCTTCGTCACTGTTCATTACGTCATAAGGGAGTGCTGCAACCTTTTCCGCAAACGAAGGAATCGGTCTGACAGCCTTAAAAGGTCTGAAAATTGCCATATCATTTATCCCCTTTCGGTATTAATAAGTCATTTTTTCGTTAAGCGATTTAACGGTATCTTCATCAAGCTTTACTATCTCTCTGTCGTAGCTCAGAATTCCGTTGACTTCGAACTCAACATCGGATACCTGAGTATAAATAAACGCACTGAGATATTTCGGTATTAAAGGCAATATCTGTTTTTCCATGAGCTTTTTGTAAGCTTTTGTGAGTTTCTCTTCATTCTTATACATAATATAGCCGAAACTCTTGGATTTGTTCCAGACGTGACCGTTTATAACTCTGCTGTAACCGCCAAATTCGCTGATAACAAATGCTCTGTCGTCGGTTTTGACGGGAGGTATCGGGAGAATGTATTTGTGCATACTCTGTATATCCCCTGCCCCCTGATCGTACCATCCGCTTGCATGATCAACAACTCTTGTGCTGTCGTAAGCTTTTACTGATTCAGATATACGTCGGGCATCAAACTGTCCCCATGCTTCGTTAAACGGTACCCAGCAGTAAATTGAAACCGTGTTGTACAGAGTGTCGAGGACTTCGAAAAGCTCTCTTTCAAAGTCGTCGCGCCATTCCTTTTTATCTCTTGAAAACCTTGAGTAGTTTTTGTTATCGCTGACTTTAAGCGTGTATAATGCAGGGCAAAAACCTGCAATGTTTGATACGACGCCCGCATAAAAGTCACCAATGTAGCGACCGCCGCTGACCATATCCTGCCAGACTATCATGCCGAGCCTGTCGCAGTGGTAATACCAACGTGCAAGATCGACCTTGATGTGTTTTCTGAGCATATTGAAGCCGAGTTCTTTCATTTTCCTGATGTCGTATATCATGGCTTCATCGGTAGGCGGAGTAAGACCTCCGTCGGGATAGTAGCCCTGATCAAGCAGACCTCTCTGGAAATAAGGCTCATTATTCAGGAAGAGTCTTGTTATACCGTCAACCGTTCCCGTACTGAATTTTCTCATGCCGAAATAACTTTTCACAGTGTCGCAAAGTATTCCGTCGGAGTACAATTCGACGGTGAGATCGTACAGATGAGGATTTTCGGGACTCCATGCCTTAAAAGACGGAAGCGGGATATCCGCAACCGATGAGATTTCCGATGAAAATACCTTTTCGTCACCGTCATGAACGGTGAGTCTCAGTGTGACATCATCGCAAGAGGTAAATGTTCTGACATTAACGGATGAATTATCGAAATCCGGAGTAATGCGAAGTTTTTTGATATGTTTTTCGCAAACCGCCTCAAGCCAGACGGTCTGCCATATTCCCGAGGTGCCCGTATACCAGAAGCTGTGACTTTTAAGCGATTGCTTTCCTCTTTGCTGCCAACCGGCATCGGTGGGATCGAAAACGCATACGACAAGGCTGTTTATGCCGTCCTTAATATAATCCGTAATATCGGCGGTAAAAGGACAGTAACCGCCTACGTGACGGATGACGAGCTTTCTGTTTACGTAAACTGCACATTTCCAGTCGACCGCACCGAAGTGAAGAAGACATCTCTTGCCGATAAAATCTTCGTTCAATGAGAACTCTCTTTTGTACCAGAGTCGTTCGTCGGGCATCAGCTTTCTGCAAACACCGCTGAGCTGAGATTCAATGGCAAAAGGAACAATAATCTCACCTGAAAAGTCAGCCGGATATTCACGTTCAGACTTGTTGACGGCGTAATTCCACTTTCCGTTAAGTGATATCCACGTATCACGCACTAACTGAGGTCTCGGGTATTCGGGAAGCGGATTTAAGGTATCTACTTTATCAGACCAACGAGTTTTAAGCATAAATTACCTCCGAAATCAGGTCGTTGAAGGTTTTCTCATGGTAAGACCGATTCTTTTTTTATCGACATCAACGGAAAGTACCCACACGGTAACTACTTCACCGACCTTCAAAACGTCGGACGGGTGTTTGACACGCTTATCGGATATCTGTGAAATGTGGACAAGTCCGTCCTGATGAACTCCGATATCAACAAATGCTCCGAAATCAATAACATTTCTGACAGTACCTTTAAGCTCCATGCCGGGGACGAGATCCTTCATATCCATAACGTCCGTACGAAGAAGCGGAGGCGGAAGCTCATCACGGGGATCTCTTCCGGGACGCAAAAGCTCTTTTACGATATCCTTGACAGTGGGAATACCGGCATTGAGTTTCTCGGCAACCTTTTCAATACCGCCGAGAGATTCGATCTTTTCTTCGAAGTCACAGATCTTTCCGCTTTTTGCATCGGAAAGATCGTAACCGCACATCGAAAGCAATTCTTTTGCAACATCGTAACTTTCGGGATGCACGCCCGTTCTGTCGAGAATATTTGAGCTTTCGGGAATTCTCATAAAGCCGGCACACTGAGTGAACGCTTTTTCGCCGAGCTTCGGTACTTTTTTAAGCTGACTTCTGTTTTTGAACGCACCGTTTTCCTCTCTGTAAATAACGATGTTTTTGGCAACGGTGCCGTTAATACCCGAAACTCTCTGTAAGAGTGAAGGAGAAGCCGTGTTGAGGTCTACACCTACACTGTTAACACAGTCTTCGACAACACCGTCAAGTGCCGATTCAAGCTCCTTTTTCGGCATATCGTGCTGATACTGACCGACACCGATGGCTTTCGGATCGATCTTTACAAGTTCTGCAAGCGGGTCCTGAAGTCTTCGAGCTATTGAAACTGCGCTTCGAAGAGAAACGTCAAACTGCGGAAACTCTTCGGCGACAAGCTTTGAAGCCGAGTAAACGGAAGCACCGGCTTCACTTACTACCATGTAAGACGTTTTATTTTCAGGAATCTCGCGAAGGAGTTCCGCCGTGAAAATCTCCGTTTCTTTTGATGCCGTACCGTTTCCGATCGCTATAATTTCCACATTGTATTTTTTGATAAGACTCTTAACGAGTGTTTTTGCCGAGTTTCTTTGTGCATCGGAATGAGTAACGTAAATAACATTCGTATCGAGAACTTTTCCCGTCTCATCAACCACCGCAACCTTGCATCCCGTTCTGTAACCGGGATCAAGTCCTATTGCGGTTTTGCCCTTTACGGGAGGCTGTAAAAGAAGCTCATGAAGATTTACCGAAAACAGCTTGATTGCAGAAGCTGCCGCCTTCTCCGTAAGAGTATTTCTTGTTTCTCTCTCGACGGAAGGACAGATGAGTCTGTCGTAAGCATCTTTGCCCGCTTCCCGTACTGTTTCGGTACAAGGAGATCCTTCGGAATTAAGTGTAACGGATGCGATTACATTTGAAGCTTTGACGGGATCGAGAGTAACGCTGACTTTGAGGAATCCTTCCTTCTCTCCCCTGTCAATCGCAAGAATTCTGTGGTCCGCAATTCTGCTTACCGGCTCCTGATAGTCGTAATACATACGGTAAACGCTGTCTTTTTCGGGATCATCCGCTTTTACATTGACAACTCCGACGAGATTGAACAGATTGCGAAGACGGCGTCTTATATTTGCTTCATCGGAAATGTTTTCAGCAATAATATCCATAGCGCCCTGAAGCGCATCTTCAGCGGTTTCGACACCTTTTTCGGCATCAATGAAATCTTCGGCAAGTATCAAGGGCTCCGGAGAATCAGGCAACTGAGCATATATTTTATCTGCAAGAGGTTCAAGTCCTTTTTCTCTCGCGACGGATGCTCTCGTGCGTCTTTTCGGTCGGTACGGACGGTAAATATCTTCAATTTCCGCCAACGTGACAGCGTTGTTGAGTGCCGTTTCGATATCGGGAGTCATTTTTTCAAGCGCCGTAATTGAGTTGAATACCTCTTCTCTGCGTTTGTCGAGATTGCGAAGATATTCAAGACGCTCGGAAAGCTCACGGAGTACCTGATCGTCAAGCGTTCCGTGGGCTTCTTTTCTGTATCGTGCAATAAACGGAATTGTATTTCCTTCGTCGATGAGCTTTACGGTATTCTCAACCTGCCATGACTGAAGAGAAAATTCGGTTGTAAGTGTTTTGATAATATCCATATATTTTTCCTTATCT
>JAZSPN010000108.1:0-6763 GCA_045537495.1 Acutalibacteraceae bacterium | reverse complement strand
GGCGCAAAGGTAAACCTTGTAAACGCCTTTACGGGTGACGTTATTGATACGTACACGCTTGTTATCTTCGGCGATATCAACGGTGACGGATATATCAACTCGTCCGACAGAACTATCATGAACACCTATCTCACGGGTTCGACGACCGCATCGTTCACGAGTGTCTACGTATACGCTGCAAACCTTTACAACGATACCGATATCACATCGACGGATATGACTATCATGAAGGCTATCCTTTCAGGTTCAGCAAGCTACGATCAGGCAAAGAGAACAATAGTTTAACAAAACCGAAGAGGCTACTCATGAATGAGTAGCCTCAGCGTGTCGAAAAACGAAAGTTTTTCGAACACGGTGTGACTTCGAGAAAGGAAGTCAGATGCCCCTTTCTTTTGCCCGAAGCAGTACGAAGGTACGGCGAGAGGCGAAAAAAGGGGCAAGTGCGGATGAATATTATTTTAAAACTAAGATAATAAAACATATGGCGACTCACTGAAAAAACTCTGTGATTCACTTTATAAAAGAGTTTACGCACGGTATGACGACTTTATCGACAGGCAAGGGCTGCTCACGAATGAGTGGCCTCTTTTTTAAAGGTGATACAATGAAAAGATTATTGTGTTTGGTTTTATGTGCCGTTATGTTTTTTTTACTTTCGGCACCGACAGCGGCTTCGGGCGAAACCTATGAGGTCAAGGCGTTCAATACGGATAACGGCCATTCGTACACGTCGTTATGCGAGGAAATCGGCATACTCGGAATGAGAGTCAGGGTGAATGTTCCCGTGTGTGCGGTCGGTTTTTGTGTGCCGACAAACAGTGTCAACGGGAAATTCTCCGTATGGATATCTGTTTACGCATGGAAAAGCGATGTCGGCACAACGGTGTCGGAAACGGCAATTGCAACACGGCAGTTTACCGCGCTCACGGATAATGCGGTAAACAGACTCGAATTCGAGCCCATACCGCCGGGAGAATATTTTTTCTGTCTGGAAAAGAGTGAGGGTAATATCGGTTGCTGGACTGCCGACAATAATTCCGTAAGCCTTGGTTATGCGTACGATGAAACGCATGAGATTGAAGCTGACCTTGAAATGTATCTTACCGTAACGGAGAATACGGGCAACGTGTTTTCGAAGGTGAAGAGCGTTTATGACGGTTACGGAAAAGCTCCCGTATACGAAGAAACGGCGGATGATTATACCGATCTCAGCGGATACTCACTGCCGACGGACAGTCTTTATCACGATAACGACGTTATGCCCGATACGTGGGTTTTTACCGATTCACTCAAAAGAGAGGCGCTGACATCCGATGATGTCGGCTTACCGCGAGAAGACAGAACTCTTGCGATGTTCTACTGGACGTGGCACAAGGGACAGTCCGCGGGAAGAGAGCCGTTTAACAATCAGCAGTTCCTTGACGGGCTTGAAGCGGAGGGTGAGGATCTTTCGCAGATCATCAATAATTACGACTATGAAGGCTGGCCCGTCGGAGCCTATCATCATTTCTGGGATGAGCCGATATACGGCTATTACAAAACGGATGACGAGTGGGTTTTGAGAAGACAGTCCGAGATGCTGTCGAATGCCATGGTGGATGCTGTTTTTACCGACAACACGAACGGAAGATTCACGTGGAGGGACAGCTACCTGCCGCTTTACAAAACATGGACAAAGGCGCAGAAAGACGGGGTGAAAGCTCCGAAGGTTTCGTTTATGCTTCCTTTCTGGCCGTCGGATGATTCGACGGCACAGCTTGAAATGCTTTATTCGGATATTTACCGTCCCGGAAAGTACACGTCGCTCTGGTTCAGGTGGGACGGAAAGCCGATGCTTATGGCATGGCCCGACAATCTCGAAAAAAAGAGCGGACTTCACAGGGAGATTTCGTCATTCTTTACATTCCGAAGAAATGTGGCGGAATACATAAACACGGATCCGCAGTATTCGCACTGGAGCTGGCTGTCCGTTTATCCGCAGACGGTTTATTACAAGAATTTCCTTGCGAAATTACGGGGAATCCCCGAGCAGGTTGCAGTCGGCACGGCACAGAATCATAATTATGTCACAAAAATGCTGTGCGCGATGAACGGCGAAAACATCACGGGCAGAACGTATACTTCGAAAGGCTACGACGAGAGAGAAAATGCGATTCTTTACGGAGCAAATTTCGAAGAGCAGTTCAATTTTGCACTGAAAACGGATCCGAGGCTTATTTTTGTAACGGGCTGGAACGAGTGGATTGCGGGAAGGTACGAGGAATGGCAGGGTGTCGAGAATGCGTTCCCCGATCAGTTCAATGCTCAAAACAGCAGAGATATCGAGCCGTCGAGAGGTGTGCTTCGAGATGCTTATTACTATCAGCTTGTAAACTTTGTCAGACAGTACAAGGGAGTACGGGAAATTCCGGGACCTACTCCGGCGAAGACGATCGATATAACAAAAGATCATACTCAGTGGGCGGATGTGGGACCTTACTTTGCATCGTATATCGGCAATACGGGTGACCGTGAGGCGGAAGGCTACGGCGATATTCTTTATACCGATTACTCGGGCAGAAACGACATCATCGGAACGCAGACGGCGCGTGACGGCGAGAATATTTACATTCTGGCAGAGTGTGCGGAGGATATTACACCGTATACGGATCCTTTGTGGATGAATATTTATCTCGATACCGATTCGCAGAATGACGGATGGGAAAGCTTCGACTTCGTTATCAACAAGACGACTCCGAAGAGTGACGGTGTAACGACTCTCGAAAGATTTACCGGTAACGGGTATGAGAGTGAAGTCGTTTCCGAGATTGCTTATTCGGTAAACGGAAGATATTTGCAGGTATGTATTCCGAAAAAGGATCTCGGCATAGATGGCTATGATTTTACCGTTAACTACTGCATTACCGATAACGTTCACGACAGAGCCGACGGCGAATTTACAACGGACAGGGATTATGCGTACTCTGTTTTCAGCGGAGATATTCTTGATTTCTACACATCGGGTGATGTGGCACCCGGAGGAAGATTCAAGTACAGCTGCAAAAGCGAGAATGTGTACAGTGTGGAGATTGAGAAGCTTCCGAAAACCGAATATACCTACAAGGAAAGCTTCGACAGCACGGGACTTACGGTAAAGGTGACGTATGCCGACGGAAAAGTCGAATATATGACGGAAGGCTTTACTCTCGATGTGCCCGAAAAGCTTCGGTACGGCAGCAATACCGTAACGGTCACAAAAGGCTCAAAATCCGCCGAAATCAATGTTCAGGTAAAATACAAGTGGTGGCAGTGGATTATAATTATTCTTCTTTTCGGTAAATTCTGGTATTGATAAAATCCGATACAACATTCGGCAATTCGCTTTGCTTGCAGAGCGGATTGCTTCTTTTTACGCAAATAAGGCGGATGTGTCGTGATGTCTAATTTTTACAAAAACTCGAAAAAATTTATTTAAAAACTGTAAGTTTTTAAGCATAAAACACCAAAAAATTGTTGACAATATTCCTTTTAGTATGTTAACATATGGATGTATATTGTAGGGTGATGTCCCCATATGCGCTGAGGCGGAAAATCATTCTTTTTCGGCAGATACAGAAGGCTCACTCAATACAAAATATATTTTTCTGTACAGGAGGAAAGCAGAATGAAGTTTACAAAAAGACTTTTGAGTTTACTGCTTGCAACAGTCATGGTCGTGACCATGCTCAGCAGTGCACTCACGTCGCTGGCTTCGATAACGGTGAGCAACTCTCCCGTTACGGTGTCAATCACTGTTCCCGAGCTTATTTACTTAACTCCGGGATCAACAAGGTTCCAGTATTATATTGCCGGTGCGGCCAACGGAGTAACTCCGACGGCTACGGCTACGTCAACCGGCAGCATTTCTTTCACATCGTCGAAGGTTGCATCGAGCATCAAGCTTACAATGTCGAGCTCAACCAATGATGCAACGGCAAATCTCAGCACGACGAATTCAACGAATTCGAACTCACTCGTTGCTCAGATTAACGGCGGTTCAATGTCGAATACGGGTTCTATTATATGGACATTCGACTATGTCATCGACGGCAAGGCTTATACTTCATATGCAAAAACATATGTTTACAGGCCCTATCTCGGCCAGGTCGGTGCTCAGCACGGCTACAAGTATAAGACTTCCATCGGTAACGAGCCCGTTATCGTAGCTTATGCTTTCATCACGGGTATCCACTCCGCAACGGGCGGCGCGTACGACTGCTACTATACGGGTACCGGCGGTTATGCGATGTCACCCCTCGTTCCCGGCTGGAGTCGCGATAATGTTCCCAAGGGTGATGATGACGGCTATATCGACGACACTTACTATCCCAAAAACGCAGCGGGTACCGGCGGCGTTGCTTCTCGCGGCAGAACAAGAACGAGCTCCAAGAGCTTAAATGCAGGTTCGACGGCAACGGTCGGTACGGTTACGATTGACTCGAGCCGTTATACATCGGGCACTCCGCTCGGCAACATCCCCAACCTTAAAGCGGGCTGGATGATCCACTTTGCAAAGGACTCCAGTAAGACTCACCGTCTTAACTATTTCAGATCCGCCGACTCTACACTCAACTTTACATCGGGCTCTGTTGATTACAAAGAGGACGAGAAGGCATACGCATACGGTCTTTATGCACCGATAGGAAATGTTCCTTCGGCAACAACTTCCTACGGCATGACGGCTTCCTACTCCATGGAAAGAAGCAACTCTTCCAGAGTTGATCTTAACCTTTCATTTTCCTTGCAGGTAGTTCTTGTTGACAAGTCGGGACTTCGTGCCGCTATCAACAATGCTGTTACGGCAAACTATCAGGGATACGATTATACGGAGGCTTCTTATTCGAAGTATCTCGGAGCAGTTTCGTCGGCTTATGACGTTCTCGGAAATCCCGCGGCAACGGCGGCTCAGGTTACGGATGCTCAGGTTCAGCTTGCATCTGCAATCGGCTCTCTCAAGAAGAACGATTATACGGCTACCGTTTACCACAAGCTTCCCGCAGCAGACGGCTTCGTTTATAACTACAACGGCAACAGCTACACGGCGGCAGACGGCTATGTAACAATCGTTGAAACGAAGGGCTTCGAGTCGGGCGACGATGTAACGATTTCTAAGGAATCCTTTACGGGTTACACGTTTAACGGCAGTCCCGCATCGGGAACATTTACAAATTGCCGTGAAAATGTCAGCTATACATTTGAGTATACAGCTCTTACGAGCAAGATTACATTCAGCTACGGTGCTGAACACGAGGGCTATGTTTTCGATAACGCGGTGACACAGATTCCCGTAACTTATGCTCAGCCTTACGGCAGCTTCCCCGCTCCCAAGATGGACGGTTGGAGATTTACGGGCTGGTACGACGGATCGGGCGAAGCAGTGGCTTCCTCCACCATATGTACAATGATCAACGGATCTCTTTCTCTCACCGCAGGTTGGAAGTGTAACTTCCAGGGCGGTCACGGCTCAGAGGATGATCCTTTCCTTGTCGGAACAGCTTCACAGTTTGATGCACTTGACGATTCTTCGGTATTCTATACGGTAACCGACGGTTCCGTTTCGAAGGGCAAGTTCTTCAAGCAGGTCGCCGACATCACTTATGCTCTTAACAAAACTCCCGTAACGAGCTTCTCGGGAAGCTATGACGGTCAGAATAAGGTTATCGTTATCCCGACGGGAGTGAATATCGCAGGTACTACCTACGGCAGTATTTTCGGTAATGTAAGCGGTGCTTCCATCGCAAACATCAACATCATGGATGTGGGCTCTTACAGCATTACGGGCACAGGTACTGCTTACACCGGCATCTTCGGTTATGTGGATTCTTCGAACATCAGCGGTGTTCAGATCATAACTGACGGTACATTCTCAAAGGCTTCCGGAGCAACGGGTATCTTTGCAGGTGCTGTTGCAGGTGAAACCTCCATTACAAATTCTTCCGTTACGGTAAACGGCGGTTCCGTAGCAGGAGATGCTTTCGTAGGTCTTGTATCTCCCACCGCTTCCTTTACAAACACCAACACATGGGTTCTTGTAAATGCGGAAGGCTCAACAGTCAACAGTTCTTCTGTTGCAAACATTATGTATTCACGTGAGAATATCAATACCGTTCTCTCTTTCGCTAACGGAAGATACACCTTCACGGCGACTCCCGAGTCGGGCTGGTCGGCAGAATACCGCAAGGCGGACGATACTCTCGTATCGGGCGGCGCAGTTCTTTCTCCCGCAACGGCACTCACGGGCGCAAAGTATTATGTCTGTGCAACAAAGAGCGTTCAGTTCTCTTCGGGCAAGAACGGTACTCTGACGGGCGAAGGTATCTATTCTCTTCGTGAAGGTCAGACGGTTACGGGACTTGTTCCGCAGGCGGCAGCTGGATTTACTTTCAGCAACTGGACAAATCCCACTGACGGTAAGCTCAGCGCTTCCGCGCCCTACTCCTTCACAATGGGAACAACGACGGGCGAAATCGTAGCGAATTTCTCCGTAAACAAATACACAATCGCATATAACGCCAACGCAGGCTCTGCTCAGGTTGACGTTCCCGCGACAGAAACCTACGGTTGCGACGTGCCCGTTACAATCGGCAGTGCTTCTGCAAGAGTAGGTTATACATTCAAAGAGTGGAATACGAAGCCGGACGGAACGGGTACATCCTACATTCCGCTTCAGCAGTACAGCGCACTCACTACCGAAAACGGCAAACAGATCACGCTTTATGCTATCTGGACTCCCATTTATTATTCC
>JAZSPN010000018.1:0-9905 GCA_045537495.1 Acutalibacteraceae bacterium | reverse complement strand
TAGATGGTATGGAAGCGGACAATATCCTTTCCTACAATGTGAACGTCGGCAGGCCAGTATTTTTCATAGAGCTCCGATGAGGAATCGGGCTGATAACCGAGAGCCGTGATGTAGTTCGAGAGTGCATCAATCCATACGTAGATGACGTGTTTATCGTCGAAGGAAACGGGAACACCCCACTTGAAGGATGTTCTCGAAACACAAAGATCCTGAATACCGGGCTTGATGAAATTGTTTATCATCTCTTTTTTACGGCTTTCGGGATAGATGAAATCGGGGTTGTTTTCAATGTATTCTTCCAGCTGCTTCTGATACTTGGAGAGTTTGAGGAAATAAGCCTCTTCGCGGGCTTTTTCGACATCTCTGCCACAGTCGGGACACTTTCCGCCGACAGCCTGGGTTTCGGTCCAGAAGGACTCACAGGGCTTACAGTAGAAGCCTTCATATTCACTCTTGTAAATATCGCCCTGATCGTAGAGCTTTTTGAAGATTTTCTGAACGGCTTCTTCGTGATAATCGTCGGTTGTACGAATAAACTTGTCATAAGTGGTATTGAGAAGATCGCATATGCCTTTTATCTCGGAAGCGACACCGTCAACAAATTCTTTGGGCGTGATACCGGCATCACGTGCTTTGTCTTCGATTTTCTGACCGTGTTCGTCAGTGCCTGTGAGGAAGAAAACATCATAGCCCTGCATTCGTCTGAATCTTGCGATAGCATCGGTAAGTACGATTTCGTAAGAATTGCCGATATGCGGCTGGCCTGATGTGTAGGCGATGGCGGTAGTGATGTAATAGGGTTTTTTGCTCATAGATGTATCCTCCTAAATATAAATGAACATATTTATTATAACATTACTTTCATAAAAATACAACAGTCAGTTAACAACATTGACAGGCTTTCCGTCAAGAAATGACAGGAGATTGTTTTTGCATATTCCCATAAGTCGTTCACGAGTTTCAAAGGCTGCCCACGATATGTGAGGAGTGACGATACACTTTTCGTGGAAGGCAATCGGATTATCATCCTTCGGAGGCTCCGTTGACAAAACATCAACACCTGCACCCGCCAGAACTCCGTTGTCGAGTGCGCTGCATAAAGCCTCTTCGTCAACAACGGCACCTCTCGACGTGTTGATGAGAAAAGCGGAAGGCTTCATCATTGACAGAAAATCAGCGTTTACCAGCTTGTGAGTGTTTTCGTTGTAGGGACAGTGAAGAGTGACGAAATCACTGCTTTCAAGAAGTGTTCGAAGGTCGGTGAATTTTACGTTTTCGTCAGAATACTTTTCGGGATGGGCAGTGTTGCAGATAACATTCATGGAGAAAGCTTTTGCGATTTTTGCGACGGCACGTCCGATACGGCCGTATCCGATGATGCCGAGTGTTTTGCCGTACAGCTCACTGAGCTCACTTTTCATAAAGCAGAAATTACCGTTTCTTTGCCATTCGCCGTCTTTAACGGCAGCATCATGAAGTGCAACTCTGTTGGTGAATTCGAGAATGAGAGCAAAAGTCATCTGGGCAACACCGTTTGTTGAGTATGCCGGAATGTTGCAAACGGGAATACCGAGCTTTCTTGCGTGGATAACATCAACCGCATCGAAGCCCGTGCTGAGAAGTCCGATGTATCTGACACCGTGAAGAGAATCGAGAATATCGGCGGGCAGACGCGTTTTGTTGGTAATCACGATTTCGTGACCGTCGGCACGGCTGATGATTTCGTCGGGTTTTGTGAAGTCGTAAATGTCTGCGGTATCGGCAATATCGTAAAGCCAGTCCCAGGAGAGATCTCCGGGATTCGTGGTGTAGGCATCGAGTATAACAGCTTTCATGAAAGTTCAACCTTTCGTAAAATTATTATTTATCATAACATGAACGATTCACGAATGTCAAACCTGAAAAAAGAACATTCGCTCTAAAAAAATATTGACCTTAAAGCCTAAATGAGGTAAAATATTTATTCAGAAAGGTGTAATGAGGAGGTGACGGTATAAAAAGAATAGATAAAAAAGTCTGGATAAAATATATCGGTATACTGTCACTTGTTCTTTCGGGGGCACTGTGTTTATTGCTTGCCGTAATGCAGATTGAAGAGCTTACCGTGTGGTATGAAGCGTGGCAGAAACAGCTTGTCAGACTTGAAGAAGAGGTTGTTGCAATAAGTAATACAGGAATTATCGTACTGGTAGTGCTTGCGTTGTTTACGCTAAAGAGCTTCTTTCCGCTGATAACGATCCCTGCCATTTGCCTCATATCGGGAATGGTGCTTCCGTGGTATTTTGCACTGTCGGTAAATGTTATCGGAATGGCATGGCTTATGACAATCAGGTATTTCTGGGGAAAACGTTACGGTGGAGGCAGGACCATCAAAATTGTACGAAGGAATGAAATTATACGGGGACTTCTCGAGAATAAGGGCACGGGAAATCCGTATATGCTTCTGCTTTTCAGACTCATACCGTGTTTTCCCGTTAACACTATCAGCAGAATCTACGGTGCATTGAAATTTGATTTTAAGGATTATATTCTGATTTCCGTTATCGGTTTTATGTATAAGCTTGTTTCATACACGATAATCGGTCGCAATGTCTATAATCCGCTGTCGGCATCGTTCCTTTTGCCGATAATCATATTGTTTGCAGTTTCGGGTTGTCTTTTGGTCAGCCTGTATTATATCCTTGACGGTATAGAAAAATCGAACAAAAAAGAAGGAGCATCTGATAATGAGCAAGGCTAAGGATTTTATTAAATCAAGCGAATTTGAAAGTGTTTTGTTAAAGCTTTATCCCGCGGAAGAAACAGAAAGACAGAAGGCGAGATATACCGATCTTGCCGAACGATTTGAAGGTGTTTACGGCACTGACGGTTATGAATTTTTCAGCGCGCCGGGAAGAACGGAAGTCGGAGGAAACCATACAGATCACAATCACGGCAGAGTGCTTGCCGCAAGCGTTAATCTTGATGCACTGGCAGTGGTTCAGGCTACCGACAACAACGTTATCACGGAACAGTCGACGGGACACGATGCAAATGTTGTCGACATTTCCGATTTCAGCGTTATCGAGGAGGAAATCGGCCATTCATCGTCGCTCATCAGAGGTGTCTGTGCAGGCTTTGTCGAAAGGGGCTACAAGGTTGGCGGATTCAATGCGCTTATTACCTCGGACGTACTTTCGGGATCGGGACTTTCAAGCTCCGCCGCCTACGAGGTCCTTATCGGAACGATACTCAATCACCTTTACAACGACGGAAAAATCAGTGCCGTCGAGATTGCCCAGATAGCACAGTTTTCCGAGAATAAATATTTCGGCAAGCCTTGCGGACTCATGGATCAGACGGCGAGCTCTGTCGGCGGTTTCGTTACAATCGACTTTAACGATCCCTCGGATCCCGTAATCGAAAAGCTCGACTTCGATTTTGCTTCATGCTCTCATGCACTTTGCATTGTAAACACGGGAGGAAGTCACAACGATCTCACCGCGGATTATGCTGCGGTCCGTTTTGAGATGGAATCGGTTGCAAAAGTGTTCGGAAAAGAAGTTCTCCGTGACGTTGACGAAAGCGAATTTTTCGCAAATATTGATAAGGTACGAAAGGAAACGTCGGACAGGGCAATTGTCCGTGCAATACATTTCTTCGGTGACAATGAAAGAGTTGTTCACGAGGTAAAGGCGCTTAAAGACGGTGATTTCGAAGCTTTCAAGGGGCATGTAACCGATAGCGGTTTTTCATCGTTTATGTACAATCAGAATGTTTATACGAATACAGATGCTGAAAATCAGCCTGTTGCACTGGGACTTTCTGTCAGTGATAAGCTTCTCCGAGGCAAGGGGGCATGGCGAGTACACGGCGGAGGTTTTGCGGGAACGATACAGGCTTTTGTTCCGACGGAGGAACTCGGAGCTTACAAATCGGCGATGGAAAGCATCTTCGGCGATGGAAGCTGCATGGTTCTTAAAATTCGTCCCGTCGGCGGAATCAAGGTTATTTAAGTTGACTTTAATGATTTAATGTGTTATAATAATAAAGGATTAAAATTCAGAAAGAAGTGTTGGTTTTGGAAAATTATTATCAGAAAGACATAGAAACTATGTCGAGAGATAAGCTTCGCGAGCTCCAGAGTGAACGACTTGTCGAACAGGTGAAAAGGGTTTATGAAAACGTTCCTTATTACCGTGATCTCATGGACAAAAAAGGGGTAAAGCCCTCGGACATCAATGGGGTTGACGATCTTCACAAGCTTCCGTTTTTGACAAAAGCGGATCTTCGCGATGCGTATCCCTACGGACTTCTTGCGAAGCCCCTCAGTGAATGTGTCAGAATTCAGTCTACATCGGGCACGACGGGACGCCGTGTTGTCGCTTTCTATACTCAGCACGATATTGACCTTTGGGAAGATTGCTGTGCAAGAGCGATTACGGCTGTCGGCGGAACAAAGGATGACGTGTGTCAGGTCTGTTACGGATACGGACTTT
Organism: Acutalibacteraceae bacterium; assembly: GCA_045537495.1. Taxonomy (GTDB): domain Bacteria; phylum Bacillota; class Clostridia; order Oscillospirales; family Acutalibacteraceae; genus UBA1425. Next base: position 5,427 of record JAZSPN010000018.1, on the reverse strand, counting down.
TCACGGGAGGTCCCGGACTTAACGGCGGATCACATAAGGTCGGCTGTCTTACTCTTCCGATGTCATCGGGAAATACGGACCGTCAGCTTCAGTTTATGGAGGACCTCGGTGCAACAATTCTTTGCTGTACACCTTCATATGCCGCATATCTTGCAGAGTCGGCCATTGAAAAGGGCGTTATCGGCAATTTAAAGCTTAAAGCGGGTATTTTCGGTGCAGAAGCTTGGACCGAGGAAATGCGTCACGATATCGAGGAGAAACTCGGAATCAAGGCATACGATATCTACGGACTTACCGAGCTCAGCGGTCCCGGCGTATCGTTTGAATGTTCGGCACAGCAGGGAATGCACGTCTGTGAGGACCACTTTATTGTGGAGATTATCGATCCCGTAACGGAAGAAGTTCTTCCCATGGGCTCAAAGGGTGAGCTTGTATTTACCGCAATTACAAAGGAAGCTTTCCCGATGATCAGATACCGCACAAGAGATATCTGTGTACTTAATGACGAGCAGTGTGAATGTGGACGTACACATATCCGTATGTCGAAGCCGATGGGACGTTCCGACGATATGCTTATTATCCGCGGAGTCAATGTTTTTCCGTCACAGATCGAAACGGTACTTCTTAATTGCGGTATGCCTGCAAACTATCAGATTATTATTGACAGAGTAAACAATACGGATACGTTTGACATTGAAGTCGAGATGCCGAGTGAGCTGTTTACAGATACTGTTTCCGCTATCTCGAAGAAGGAAAAAGAGATACTGGATTCACTTAAATCGATGCTTGGTATCTCGGCGAAGATAAAACTGGTTGCCCCGAAGTCCATCGTCAGAAGTGAAGGAAAGGCAGTCAGAGTAATTGATAAGCGTAAGCTTTTTTGATTGAGAAAGGAGATTTGACATGATTATAAATCAGCTTTCCGTATTTCTTGAAAACAGAGCAGGTCAGCTTTCTGATTTTGTTAATGTTCTTGCAGAAAACAATATTGATCTCGAAGCACTTTCGCTGTCCGAATCGCAGGATTACGGCCTGCTTCGAATCATTGTTGACGAACCGAAAAAGGTTGAAGCCATAGCAAAGGAAAAGGGCTGGCTCTGTACGGTTACGCCCGTGCTTGCAGTGCTTGTACCCGATGAGCCGGGAAGCCTTGTCAACATTCTTGACACTCTTGCAAAGAATGAAATAAGCATTGCATATTCTTACGCATTCCTTTCGGAAAAAGAAGGACATGCCTGCATTATTCTCCGTGTTGACGATAACGAAGCTACCGAAAAGCTTCTCGTTGAAGCGGGAGTTATCTGTGAATAATTAGTCACGCCACGACGGGGCTGTATGTGGTGACAAACAGAATATGAACAAAGTGGATTGCACGGATTATCGGATTTACGTGCAACCCACTTTAATTTTACATTAAAACAAAATCGTCCGTATTAAGTTTTGATTAAATCTATTGAATAAGTTTCCCCGGTATGTTAAAATGAAGAAAATTTACAGAAGAGGAAAAGAGCGTAATTTATGCATAAAATACTTGTTTGCGATGATGAAAAAGAAATTGTCAAAGCTTTGAAGGTGTATTTGACGAGCGGGGATTTTGAGGTCGTCGAGGCGTATAACGGCGAGGAAGCCGTTGAAAAGGTGATGAATGATCCCGATATCAAGCTTGTGCTCATGGATGTCATGATGCCCGAAATGAACGGAATTTCCGCAACGGCAGAAATCAGAAAGAAGTCGAATCTGCCGATTATTCTGCTTACGGCGAAGAGCGAGGCCTCCGACAAGATACTGGGACTTAACATAGGGGCAGATGACTATGTGACGAAGCCGTTCAATCCGAGCGAGCTTCTTGCAAGGGTGAACAGTCAGATCAGACGTTTTGATATTCTCGGATCGAAGACCGAGAATTTACCGTCGACAACGTTGGTTAACGGCGGAATAGTGCTTGACGATGTTTCAAAATCGGTTACGGTGGAGGGAGAAGCCGTTGCACTGACTCCGACGGAGTTCGATATTCTGAAGCTGTTTCTCAAAAATCCGGGTAAGGTTATTTCTCCCAAGGATATTTACAAGCAGGTGTGGAACGGAGATCCTCTCGGTGCCGAAAACACGGTGCTTGTCCATATCAGACACCTTCGCAAAAAGATCGAGATAAATCCGGCGGAGCCGAGATACATTGTTTCAATATTCGGACACGGATATAAAATGGATGTGAGAAATTAGTGGAAATCAAGTTGAATAAATTTACGGATAAGGTTACTGCGATAATAATTTTTATCGTTGTGACGGAGCTTGCCATCGGTATTGCACTCGGAATAAGCTGTATGTTCGACTATCATTTTTACTCGTCGGACAGAGATACTTATGCGATGCTTGAAACCTGCCGTGTAAAAACGGAGGACGACATTGAAGAAATAGTTGAGTACTGTAAGCTTTATACCGCCGAGCAGGAGGGCAAGATACTGTCACAGAGCGACAAAAACACTCTGGATAAATACAGAATCAACTACGCCGCCGAGAATACCAACATACGTTTTACCGCCATGCGTGCAGGCTCCGATGTAATTCTCACCAACAAATTTTCAACTCAGAAGGAAGAATATATCTACGAAACATACGTCGAAAAAGAGGATTTCTTAAAGGACGGAACAAAGGCGGTTACGGCGCTCAAGCTGTCGGTGCTTAAAAATCTTACGGCACCCGATGATTACCGTATGGCATCGCGTCTTATCAATATTGCAATATTTTTCAGATATCCGCTCATCGTTGCATTTTGCATACTGATTCTTGTTGCACTGGCGATTTTAGGTGTCATAATGAGCAGCGTCAAAGTTCCCGAGGACGAAAGCAAGCGAAGATTTATCGATAAAGTACCGCTTGACATTCTTGCGTTGTTCATGTTTTTGATATTTGCGTTTCTCGGTGTTCTGATTGCACTGACAAACGTTGCCGATGTGAAGTCCGACAATATTGTTCTGTGGAACGCAATTGTATTGATAATCACTTTCTTCGTATCGATTTTTGCCCTGGTTTTCAATATATCGGTTGCAACGAGAATCAAGCAGGGGCACGTCTTCAGAAACACGTTTGTGTTCAGATCACTGGTGCGTATAAGAAAGCGACTCGGAATGAAAAATGACGGATACTTTAAGGTCCCGTTTATCGGAAAGGCTTTTATTACCATAGGAGTAACCAGCGTTTTCGAGTTAATAGTGGCAGTTGTTTTCGTTTACCGTTACTATACAAACGAATCGGGACTTTTAGAGGATTTCAAGTTCATGAATTTCATCCTCATATGGGCGGGAATACGAGTAATCCTTATTCCGATATTCTACATGATTGCCTCCAGTATCAGTCACATACGTGAAAGCGGACAGCATATTGCAGAGGGTGATTTGCAGTACGATATTGATTCCGACAGAATGTTCGGAGATTTCAGAAAAATCGGCGGTGATCTTACAAAGATCAAGGATGAAATCATCAAGGCGGTTGATGCAAAAAATAAGAGTCTTATGGTAAGAGATGAGCTTATCACCAATCTTTCGCATGATATAAAGACGCCGCTTACCTCGATAGTCAATTATGCCGATCTTTTGAAGCGCGGAGGATATTCGGATGAGGATTTCCGCGAATATCTTCAGATTATTGATAATCAGTCGTACAAGCTGAAAAAACTCCTTGAGAGTCTTATCGAGGTATCGAAGCTTACGACGGGCGATGTTGCCATTAATTTCGAGTCACTTGACATGGTTATGTTTACAAGACAGATGGTTAATGAGTACGAAGACAGATTTGAAGCCGCAAATCTCAGCGTGGTTACCGAGATCGAAAGCGAAGAGGCGTTTGTCAGTGCAGATGCCGATCAGTTAATCAGAATTTTTGAAAACCTCTTCGGTAATGCCATTAAATATGCAAAACCCGATACAAGAGTATTTGTGAAGGTCTGGGGTGACGGCGACATGACCGCGGTATCCGTCAGCAATGTTTCGAGAGAAATGATAGAAGACAACGGCGAGAAGCTTTTACAGAGGTTTTCGCGAGGGGATGCTTCACGCCATACAGAGGGCTACGGACTCGGACTTTCGATTACGAAAACACTCATAGAATTCCAGCGCGGAAAGTTTGAGGTAATGGTAGACGGAGATTATTTCAAAACGGTTTTCAGACTCAATAATTCGGAGCCTGAAAAGGCTGAAACGGATTTCAGGTGAAATTATGAATTTGCGACACGAACTGAATCTGATTTCGATGATGCTGCTGATATGTGCGGCAGTGGTGATCGGTAATATATTTATGTCGTATCCGGAGTACTATGAAGGCTTGTCGCAGACGGTACCGTCGACGACGCAGCCGTCGGGTGTCAGCAGATATGCCGTGAATATAAATGAAGCGGATAAATTTGAGCTTCTTGGCATCGACGGAATTACCGAAAGAATGGCGGACAGAATTATTGAGTACAGAAAAGTGAACGGCAGATTTACAAAAGTATCGGATATCAGACAGATCGAAGGAATCGGAAAGGTGACATTCGAGAAAATCAGACCGTATATTACCGTCTGATATAAAATGGGAGTGATATTAGTTGACCGATATCAGAAGATATGAACTCGGCTGTAATTGGCTTATTGACAAAGATCCCGAAAACAAGGGTAAGGAAATCGGATGGCAGAAAGAGATTTCAGATAATGCTGTACCGACTGCGGTGCCGTCAATCATTCAGGAAACCTTTCCGGAATATCACGGAACGGCATTTTACTGGTGCAGATTTACTCCGATAATAAATAAAGCAGAGAATGACAGACTCATTCTCTGTTTTTCTGCCGTTGACTACAAGGCGGAGGTGTTTCTCAACGGCGAATATATCGGAGAGCACGAAACGGGCGAAACACCGTTTTGCTTCGACGTTACGGAAAACATTTGCCTCGACAGCGAGAATCTGCTGTCCGTCAGAGTCGTAAATCCGACTCTCGACGATATCGACGGACTCAACATGGTTAATATACCGAACAGAAACAAGGCGTTCAGAAATACTGCGGGTTCATGCACAAACCACGGCGGACTGTGGGGCAATGTCGAGCTTCTGTCACTTCCTGCCGTTTATATTGAGGATGTTTTTCTCGTCGGCGATATTCATTCGGGTGAGCTCAAAGCAAAGGTATATTGTAACAATACATTACCTGACGATGCTGAAATAACGTTGTCTGTTAACGTTTATTCAAGATACGGCACCAACGGAAAAGTTGTCGGTGAAAAGAAGAGTTTTTCTGTGAACAGCGGTAATTCGGAGAATGAAATAATACTGACTGTGCCCGACTTTAAACTCTGGGACACCGATAACCCGTATCTTTACAGAGTCGAAATTGAAATAATGAGCGAATTCGGAACTCATTCAAAAATCGAGAGCTTCGGATTCAGAGAGTTCCTTATAAA
>JAZSPN010000031.1:0-44871 GCA_045537495.1 Acutalibacteraceae bacterium | reverse complement strand
TGTGTGTAAGCGGCGACCGCCCAAGCGAGCCGTGGCACCCTCCGTGCCACGGCGGTAACGCCGAAGTCGGAGGCCAAGCGGTCTTAGGAAGACAACAATGGGCACCAACTCCTTGGCCCACAGAACGACATGGCTACGATCCGACTTTGTGTGTAAGCGGCGACCGCCCAAGCGAGCCGTGGCCCCCTCCGTGCCACGGCGGTCTTAGCAGCAAAACCAACTACAAAGCTCAACCCCTGCGCGAAGCGCAGTCCGAAAGAGGCTCAGCCTCAATGGTGGAACAATCTGAGTCCCGTAAACGCCATCGCGATGCCGTACTTGTTGCAAGCTTCGATAACATTGTCATCACGGATGGATCCGCCGGGTTCTGCAATGTAGGAAACACCGCTTCTTCTTGCACGTTCGATGTTGTCGCCGAACGGGAAGAATGCATCACTGCCGACAGAAACACCCGTAAGTGTGCCGAGATACGCCTTCTGCTCCTCCTTGGTGAAGGGCTCGGGACGTACCGAGAAGTACTGACGCCATACATCATCGCCGAGAACGTCTTCATCATTGTCGGAAATGTAAACATCGATAACGTTATCTCTGTCCGCTCTGCCGAGTGTATCAAGGAAGGGAAGAGAAAGAACCTTTTCGTGCTGACGAAGATGCCAGATATCAGCCTTGTTGCCGGCAAGACGTGTACAATGGATTCTGGACTGCTGACCTGCGCCTACACCGATAGCCTGTCCGTCAACTGCGAAGCAGACTGAGTTGGACTGTGTGTATTTAAGAGTGATAAGAGAAATGATGAGATCACGTACAGCACTTTCGGGGATATCCTTGTTTGCTGTCACAACATTCTGAAGAAGCTCTTTGTCTATCTTGAAATTGTTTCTGCCCTGCTCAAAAGTGATACCGAAAACATCCTTTGTTTCCTGAACTTCGGGGATATAGTCGTTGTCGATCTTTACGATGTTGTAGTTGCCCTTTCTCTTTGAGCGAAGGATTTCAAGTGCTTCGGGAGTATATGAAGGAGCAATAATTCCGTCGGAAACCTCACGCTTGATAATGGAAGCGGTAACTGCATCACATTCGTCGGAAAGCGCAATCCAGTCGCCGAAGGAAGACATTCTGTCGGTGCCTCTTGCTCTTGCGTATGCACATGCAAGCGGAGAATCGTCAAGACCTTCGATATCGTCTACGAAACATGCCTTTTTAAGCGAATCGCTGAGAAGTGTACCTACCGAAGCAGATGTGGGGCTGACGTGCTTGAAGGATGTTGCCGCACACATGCCTGTTGCTTCTTTGATTTCTTTTACAAGCTGCCAGCTGTTGAAGGCATCAAGGAAGTTGATGTATCCCGGTCTGCCGCTGAGAATTTCGATGGGAAGCTCTGAGCCGTCCTTCATATAAATTTTTGAGGGCTTCTGATTGGGGTTGCAACCGTATTTGAGTTCAAATTCTTTCATTTTCACATATCCTCCGAAAATTATTTATTTTTGTTGATCATTCTGTTTTCGACAGCACCTGTGTCAAGGTCGATATAACGAACGTAAAGGGAGATCTTGTTCTGTTCATCAAGCTCTGTCCAAATATCATTTGTAAACTCATCAATGTCGTTCGGAACAGAAACTCTTTCGGGTTCACCCGTGAATGTGGGGATCGGGTTACCGTCATGGTTGTAGGTATGAATAAAGTGTCCGAGTCCGTCAAGTGCGCTGTAAGAGAATGTGTATCTGTTGCAGGCAGTGCCCTCGGGATCTGCACTCTTTAAAATGCTGAGCTTATATGAATATCCGTTATCAAAGTTAAGGATACCGCTGATTCTCGGCGTGAAGTTCGGTGCATCGGGCTCGAAGCATCTTGTATCAAGTGCCTCTTCAAATGTTTTTCCGTCCTTGATAAAATCGTAAACAGTGTCTGTCTGATCACCGTTTGTTACAATAACATTGTTACCGATAACACGTACGGGAGAATAAATGATAAGCGAAGGATCTGCTACCTTTGAAGCATCAAACGGATGAATGATAACCTCGTTGCCTTCTTCAATAAAGATACGGTTACGGCTGTTTTCGCTTCTGCCCATAATGAAATATGCAAAAACCGCCTTTTTTCCGTCTTCACTCTTACCAACGATAATGCCTCTGCCTACATAAGAATTGCCGTGAATTCTCTTGCCGATGCTTTCGATGTCATAAATACCCACTGTGATCTTCCTTTCGTTTCTTTATTTATCTGCAATTTCTTTTGAAACCTTTTCAACCGCTAACGGAAGAATTTTCCATTCAGCTTCTTCCATTACCCTTTTCTGTAAAATCTCGGGTGTATCCCCTTCTTCGATATAAACCGCCTTCTGAGCGATTATTTTACCGCCGTCGGGTATCTCGTTTACAAAATGTACCGTCGCACCCGTAACCTTGACTCCGTAGCTAAGAGCCGCTTTATGAACTCTGAGTCCGTAAAAACCCTCTCCGCAAAATGACGGTATAAGTGACGGATGAACATTGATAATGCGTTCGCTGTATCTCTTTGTGAAATCCTCGGAAAGAATCTTCATAAAGCCTGCAAGAACTATCAGCTCAATGTTTCTTTTACTGAGCTCCGCTACAAGTTTTTCCTCAAAAACAGCATTCGTCGGACATTCCGATTTCGGCAAAACCAACGTTTCGACTCCATGTTTTTTTGCTCTTTCAAGTGCGTATGCACCCTCGTTGTTCGACACAACCAAAGATACCTTTCCGCTCTTTATTGTGCCGTTTTTTTCGGCATCAAGTATCGCCTGAAGATTTGTTCCTCCACCCGATACAAGCACCGCAATTTTCGTTACCATAAAAGCACTCCCTCGTCGGAACGTACCGTTTCGCCGATGATGTAAGCATCTTCACCGTTTGCTTTAAGAATTTCGAGTGCCTTGTCAGCATCGTTCTTTGATACTACAACGCTCATACCGACACCCATGTTGTATGTGTTGAACATATCTCTTTCGGGAATGTTGCCCGTCTTTGCGATAAGCTCGAAGATGGGAAGTGTACGTACTGCCGCTTTTTCAATCTTTGCACCGAATCCGTCGGGAAGGCTTCTCGGAATATTCTCATAGAATCCGCCGCCCGTGATATGCGAAACCGCCTTGACCTTCACCTCGTCAAACAGCGCGCACATCGACTTGACATAAATCTTTGTGGGTGTAAGAAGAACTTCGCCTACCGATTTGCCCGAAAGCTCGGGAACACTCTTCAGGATATCTTCTTTCTCAACGTCGAAAACTTTTCTGACAAGTGAAAATCCGTTCGAATGAACGCCCGATGAGGGAAGTGCAATAATCACATCACCTTCGGTAATCGTCTTGTTGTCAAGAATCTTGTCCTTGTCAACAACACCGACAGAAAATCCTGCAAGGTCATATTCGTCCTCGGGATAGAAACCGGGCATTTCCGCCGTTTCTCCGCCGATAAGTGCCGCTCCCGACTGAACACAGCCGTCTGCAATACCGGAAACGATTTCCGCGATACGCTCGGGAACGTTCTTTCCGCAAGCAATATAGTCAAGGAAGAACAAGGGCTTTGCTCCGCAACAGATGATATCGTTTACACACATTGCAACACAGTCGATACCCACCGTATCATGCTTGTCGAGGATAAACGCAATTTTAAGCTTTGTGCCGACACCGTCCGTGCCGCTGACAAGAACAGGCTTCGTGATACCCGTCATGTCAAGCTCAAACAATCCGCCGAATCCGCCGATTCCCGATGCGACACCCTCCGTCATCGTTCTCGCAATGTGCTTTTTCATAAGCTCTACCGCTCTATAACCCGCTGTAATATCAACACCTGCAGCCTTGTAACTTTCGCTGAAGCTTTTCATTTTTCTGCCCCTCTCATTCTCTCGTTAATTCTTTATCGGAAATTTTTGCATCAAACTTTACTTTTTTACCTATTTTCGGAATCTCCGTCGGGAATTTACCCGTAAAGCAGGCATCGCAATACGTCTTTTCTCCGCTCGGATCTGCAAGCTTGTTAACGTGTTCGGGATTTAAAAATCCGAGTGAGTCAACATTGAGTATCTTTGCAATCTCTTCGGGAGTGTGATTTGCCGCTATAAGAGAATCCTTCGAGTCGATATCGGTGCCGTAGTAGCAAATATCGATAAACGGCGGTGCCGATGAACGCATATGAACCTCGGTTGCGCCCGCTTCTCTGAGAAGATTTACTATTCTCGCACAGGTGGTACCTCTGACTATCGAGTCATCCACAAGCACTACACGTTTACCTTTTACCGTTTCGGATACGGGATTAAGCTTAATTCTGACTTTATCCTCTCTGTTTGACTGTCCGGGAGCTATGAAAGTTCTGCCGATATATTTATTTTTAATAAATCCGAGTCCGTAAGGAATCCCCGACTGCTGTGCATATCCGAGTGCCGCATCAAGTCCCGAATCGGGAACTCCGATTACGACATCCGCCTCAGCGGGACAGTCGATAGCAAGAAATTCACCCGCTCTGCGTCTTGCACGGTGAACCGAACAACCGTCGATTATCGAATCGGGACGTGCAAAATAAATGTACTCGAATACACAAAGTGAACATCTTTCCTTGCCACAGTGATTTTTGAGAGAACGTACACCCTCTCTGTCAAATACAAGTATTTCACCGGGCTCAAGCTCTCTGATAAGATGTGCGCCTGCCGCATCAAGTGCACAGCTCTCCGACGCCACAACATACGATCCGTCAACCGTCTTTCCGTAGCAAAGAGGTCTGAATCCCTTCTTGTCACGGTAAGCTATAAGCTTTGCCGGCGACATTACAAGCAGGGAACAAGCCCCCGTTACACGGTCGACCGCCTTGCTGACCGCCTCTTCAATCGACTGCGACTTTATGCGTTCTTTTGTTATAAGATAAGATAAAACTTCCGTATCACTGCGTGTATGGAAAATAGCGCCTTCCATTTCCAGCTCTTCGCGAAGGTCCGAATAATTTATCATCGTACCGTTCTGCGCAAGCGCCATTTTGCCCTTGATATGATTAACAACAATAGGCTGTGCGTTTACTCTGTCAACCTCTTCCGCCGTGCTGTAACGAACATGTCCGATCGCCATGTTACCCTGGCCGAGAGAGCCGATAACATCCGCCGTAAAAACATCGTTAACAAGTCCCGCATCCTTGTATGTGCTGAAAACTCCGTCATCATTTACGGTAATTCCGCAACTCTCCTGTCCTCTGTGCTGAAGTGCAAAAAGTCCGTAATAAACAGACGGTGCAACATCAGTCTTCTGATGACAAAAAATACCGAATACTCCGCATTCCTCATGAACTTTGCTCATATTAAAACTCCACCTCTGAATTAAAGTGCAAAACGTGCGCTGATTTCCGCATCCTTCGAAAGTACCTTCTGTGCAGCCGTCTCTCTTGAAGCGATAAGCTTCTGAGAAAGCTCCTCATCACCAAGTGCAATTATCTGAAGGGCAAGATATGCTGCATTTGCAGCACCGTTAATGGCAACCGTCGCCACCGGAATTCCCGAAGGCATCATAACTGTTGAAAGAAGAGCATCCATGCCGTCAAGCGCTGCCGACTTAACCGGAATTCCGATAACCGGCAATGTCGTGTTGGCTGCAATTGCACCTGCAAGATGTGCCGCCATACCTGCCGCTGCAATCAAAACGCCGAATCCGTTGTCCTTGGCGCTCTGCGTAAACGCCTTCGCCTGCTCAGGTGTTCTGTGTGCGGAAAATACGTGAACCTCAAACGGCACCTCAAATTCCTTCAAAACATTGATCGCTTTTTCAACAACCGGTAAATCGCTGTCGCTTCCCATAATAACGGCTACTTTTTTCATCTTTCATCCTCCTGTAAAATATAAAAAGGCATAGCTGTCTTTGTGCAGCTATGCCCAGACGGTCGGCTCCGAAAAGCTCTTGCTCCAGTGTGGTTATCCACCTATCCGTCAGTCACAAAAGCTCTGCTTATTAATTATAATATACCTGTCGTAAACAGTCAATAGTAATAAAAATTTTTGTAATTTTGTATACAATAAAACCTTGCTTTTTATGCTGTTTTGTCTATATTTAAAGTGCATTTTTCATCAAAATATCTGCTCGTCACGACTGTACTGATTATCGTACACCTGATTGAGTATTATAACATCGTAATCAACGCCTTGTGGCTTGATAATCTTTTTAGGAGTGATGAAAATGATCGACTTTAAAAACCCTGCAATTTTGAAGCTCAAGACTTCAAACGGTGCCTTCGACGGTGAACTTTCTTCTTTACTCGTCGAAGGTGAAGAGATTTGCGCATCCTATAAGACGATACGTGACGGTGTTGTTTTTACGAACAAAAGGATTTTCGTCATCAACATTCAGGGTGTGACGGGCAAGAAAAAAGATATCACGACGCTTCCGTATTCAAAAGTTCAGGCTTTTTCCGTCGAAACAGCAGGTGTCTTCGATCTCGACAGTGAGTTGGAGTTATGGTTCAGCGGACTCGGCAAAATCAAGCTTGAATTCACGGGTGATACAAACATAACCCGTATATGCAAAATTATCAGCAGCTTTGTACTCTGACATCCTCTTTTAATTCTCAGAAATTCCATACCGCAAAGAATCCGCCCCGGCACATATGTATGTGTCGGAGCGGATTCTTTCAGCAAAAAAACGGCTGCCGGTTTCCCGACAGCCGCCGTATTAGGTTAGAGAATTATGCAGCGTATGTGCACTGATCTACAACACCTTCGTTTTCAAGATGAAGCTCTGCAAATACAGCGTTGCTTCTGTCATAGATGGTCCATGTCTTGGAGAGACCGATCTTTTCGATGATGCTGTTTTCACCAACGGAGATGACAAGGATGCCATAGAGCTGTACGTTAGCACAGAATCTGATTTCACCGATTTCATCACTGCTGGATGTTGTTTCGATCAGGATATCGAACGGAATCTCAACTTTGATCTTCTCGTTTGTTGTGATGTTGAAGATCTGGGTGTATACAAATGCACCGATACCGCCCTGGAACTCTACGTCAACGATCTTGTAGCCAAGGAATGTGAGGCTGAGATCAAGACCAAGAACTACTCTGAAGTCGCCCTGTACGTTGTAACGTCTGTCAAGGATTGTGCTTTCGGAGATGTATCTGCCCTTATTGTTGATGATTTCATAACCCTTATGCTCATTGGATGTAACAATGATTTCAATTCTGCCGCAAGCGGAGATTGTAAGGGAGATGTTCATTTCGATTGTAAGACCTGTGGTGCCGATCGGAATATCAAAGGTAAATACGTTAACCTTGATTCCGCCGCCCTTCTTGAGAGTGAGATTTTCGAGGTTAGCCTTAACCTTATCAAGGAAGGAGTCATCCTCGCCGTATACTACGCCCTCGGGAACTACAGATGCAGCATATGAACCCTGGAGAACTGTTGTTTCAACAAGGTTATAGTCCATCTTGAGGTATGCTTCGTTGATCTGAAGCTTTGCAAGGTTTGCATCAAACTTCGTGTCGAAGTGGATGTTGTTGAGAGAATAGTACTTCTCAATTCTGACACCGTCAGCAACATCGCCTGCAACGCTGATGTCGACCTGGCCGCCTGAATATGCAGCCTTAACTTTGAAGCCCTTGATGCTGAAGCTGATCTTGGGATTTCTGATGAAATCAGTGATCTCTTCCTTAACGTCGTCGATAAGTTCGTTAACCTTATCTTTGATAACGCCCTGTTCGCCTACTGCGGGAGCTGCAACAGTACCGTCAGCGATCATGTTGCCGTCCTGGTCGTAAACAACAGCTGTGTCGAGGTCAGCAGCTACTTCTGCTTCGAAATCCATCTCTTCAACAGCTTCTTCAATCTCAACAGCTGCTACGTCAACGTATGCAAGACCGTCTTCAACATTAACAGCAAGTACGCTGTAAGCAGCACCGCTGATGTTGTACTGGTTTGCACCTGCGATGAACATATCGCCGGCTTTAAGGTTGAAGTCTTCTGCTGCGTAGATAAGCTGGTCGCCGCTTACCATGTAATTTGTGATAGCGGAGAGGTCAACTACACCGGCCTGAGCTGTGTAATTAGCCTGAGTTTCGTCAGAAACTACCTTGTCGTTAACAGCCTTCTTGAGTGCGCAGAGTGCCTCGTAAGCTTTTGCAAAAGATGCACGCTTTGCGTTTGACGGGAAGTCAACTTTTGCAACTTCGAGAACGTTTGCTGCACGGTTGAGGGTTGCACAAACGAGAGCGTTTGTTGCATATGCGTCAGTGATGATGTCGTCGCCATCTTCGATAACGCCCCAGCTGTAAGCGATCTCAACATAGTCAAGATACTCAGCAGGAATTCCCTCGTAAGGAAGATCTACATCTTCTTCGGGAGCTTGCATTCCTAATTCTTCAACAACGATAGCAATCCATGCGCCCTGTGTGATATAGTCGCCGTTATCGCCGGGAACTACGATGCCGAGAGCACTCATGATAGCCATGATGATGGAGAGGATGAACGCAAAAATTCTGTTCATTTTCTTTCCTCCTATTTCGTATTTGCACCTTTTGAGTGCAGCTTTTACCAGCCGCATGGCATACCAAGACTTCGCCAAAACGACTTATTAGCACTTTTATTATAGCATGGGACTTTTTCAATTTCAAGCATTTTCCGTTTTTTTATTTCATGTATTGCCATAAAAATTAACGAAAATTGCCCTTCTGATTTGGATAAAATGCCCATTCCATCTAACCTTTTGTCAAAATCAACAATCAAGAGCTTTTAAAATTATTCAAAATTACCACTGTGTTCCGATATCAGTATATGCAGACACGCAAAACGTGATAACAAAGAGAAAAATTAAAGTGTCTTTGCAAGATCTTTAAGATATGCTCTGAAATCATCACCGATTTCGGGATGGTTGAGAGCCACCTCGCAGTTTGCCATCATGATGCCCATTTTGTTGCCCATGTCGTAACGCTTGCCGTAGAAGTCGACAGCGGTAAGCTTACCCGCTTTTCCGAGATCGGCAAGAGCATCTGTGAGATAGAACTCACCCTCCGTGCACTTTGCGACGCCTTCCTCAAGCATTCCGAACACTTCGGGAGGAAGAACCACTCTGCCGAGAATCGCATAAAGCGAAAGAATCTGATCCTCGGTAGGCTTCTCGATAATGTTGTGAACCTTCATGATATTGTCGCGAAGAGGAGATACATCGAGAGTGCAGTATTTCTTGACTGCCTCACGTGATACTTCCTTAACGCCTACGGTACCGCAACCGAACTCCTCGTATGTTCTGACAAGCTGTGCCGTTACGGGATCCTCGGAAATAATAACGTCGTCACCGTAGAGAACGGCAAACGGCTCATCGCCGACGAAGCTTTTTCCGCAAAGAATGGCATGGCCGAGTCCCTTTGTAACCTTCTGACGTACGAAGTAAACGTTTGCGAGATCCGCAACTGCCTTGATGGATTCAAGAATCTTTTCCTTCTCTTTATTTCCTTCAAGATTTCTTTCAAGCTCAAAGGAATGGTCAAAGTGATCCTCGATAACGCCCTTACCTCTGTTTGTTATGATAAGAATATCCTCAATACCTGCCGCCACAGCTTCTTCGACAAGATACTGAATAGCAGGCTTGTCAACGATGTTGAGCATTTCTTTGGGAACAGATTTTGATGCAGGAAGAACTCTCGTTCCGAGACCTGCAGCGGGAATAATAGCCTTTCTTACCTTTTTCACCTTAAAAACCTCCATTAAATAGTAACAAAATATTATTAAGCAAAAAATAAAAACAATAGCCGCCGAGCATTCCGATAACGGAAGTACCGCCCTTCTGAAGCATCAGCATTTCAAAAGTTCTCTGATTCTGTGAAAACTCCTTTATGGTCGTTATATCCTTCGCAATTCTCTTTCTGTAAAGTCCGTCTGCCATCACGGCTGCCGCACAGTTAAGTACAAGCTGTACCGCAACGGTTGCTCCGATCCACACGAAATATCCCGTCATCGCATCTGCAATTTCCGACATCTGCTCCTTCGAAAGCAAGCTTATCGCTTCCGCAAGCTCTGCCGAAGTCGTATTTTCGGTGATCGTTATAAACTCCTCAATCTTTGAAAATGCCTTGTCATACTCTCTTGACATCGGAACGGCAAGAAACATGGATGCCGCCACCGCCAGTGCCACGAAGCATATGCCGGCCTTGTAAAGTTTTCTGTAGAAAAACCACAACGGCGAAAACAGGAAAGCCGCCCAGTTCCAGCCGACATTCTTTCCCGACTTCTTCTGCTTTAAAAATTTTCTGATGTAATCGGACGCCTTCGTCTGTGTAAACATCGCGGCTTCCTTTACCGTAAATCCGCCAAGGTCTTCATTCGGATCCGCCGTAACATCTTTAAGGAAGAAATCGGTATTGTACGAAAAAACTCTGCTGTTCGCACCTGCTCCGAGTCGCATTCCGCACTCGGTGCATATAAGAGCATTCGGAGAAATCTCTGCTCCGCAACCGGGGCAACGGGTTTCATCATTTCCGTTTTCATCGGTTGAAGCCTCGTGCACGGGTTCGGGGTTTTCACTCTTCCACACAAACCCTTCGGCATGCTTTTCCCCGTTGGCACATTTGCCGTGCTCCGTGTAGCAAGCTCTGTGATGAGGTGTTCCGCATTCGGGACAGTAAACCACATCATCTGTGTCCGTAAATACCTTTTCGCAGTACGGACAACTGCTTTTACTTGAGATCATAATCGCTTTTTATGCCATTCGGCACAATCACCTTTCATAAATTCTCATAACAACCCGTCATACTTGTAAATTATAACCATTTTATTTATGAATTTCAATAATTATGTAAAAACTTTCTTTACTTTTTACAAGTTTTTTTATATAATGGTGTATATTATTTCTATAAATCATCTAAGGAGAAAGATATATGATTCAATTTGAAGAATTAAAGCTCGAACTTCAGGGCTACAGCGACAAGCTTTCGGAACTTCGTGAAGCTCTCGGACTCGACAAAATCCGTGAAGAAATCGCAAAACTTGAAGAACAGACTGCCGCGGAAGACTTCTGGGGCGATCTCGACAACTCTCAGAAGGTGCTTCGCACCATAAGCCAGCTCAAAAATAAGGTTTCTGCCTTCGAATCTCTTCAGGCAAGCTTCGAAGATACTCTTATGATGATTGAGCTGTCCGATGAAGACGAAGACCTTGATCTTCTCCCCGAATGCCGTGCAGGCGTTGACAGCTTCATCAAAGAGCTTGATGCACAGACACTCGGCACACTTCTCACGGGAGAGTACGATGCAAACAACGCGATTCTCACATTCCACGCGGGTGCAGGCGGCACCGAGGCTCAGGACTGGGCACAGATGCTTGTCCGCATGTATCAGCATTGGAGTGAAAGTCACGGCTTCAACTGTTCGATGGTCGATT
Organism: Acutalibacteraceae bacterium; assembly: GCA_045537495.1. Lineage (GTDB taxonomy): Bacteria > Bacillota > Clostridia > Oscillospirales > Acutalibacteraceae > UBA1425. The sequence continues at coordinate 33,512 of JAZSPN010000031.1, read as the reverse complement.
TCCTCGACGGTGATGAAGCAGGTCTTAAATCGGCCGTTCTCCTCATCGAAGGTCAGAACGCATACGGCTATCTCCGAAGCGAATCCGGAGTTCACCGTCTTGTACGAGTTTCTCCGTTTGATGCATCGGGACGTCGTCACACGTCCTTCGCGTCCCTTGAGGTTATGCCCGAAATCGATGATACCATCGAAATCCAGATTAACCCCGACGATCTCAAAATCGACTATTACCGTGCAAGCGGTGCAGGCGGCCAGAAGGTTAACAAAACCTCTTCCGCTGTCCGTATAACTCATATCCCCACCGGCATTGTTACCTCATCTCAGGTAGAGAGAAGTCAGCACCAGAACCGTGAAGTCGCAATGCGTATGCTTAAATCCAAGCTTATCGAGATAAAAGAACGTGAACACCTCGACAAAATCGAAGATATCAAGGGCGTTCAGAAAGAAATCGGTTGGGGCAGTCAGATCCGTTCCTACGTTTTCATGCCCTACACTCTCGCCAAGGATCACAGAACGGGCTACGAAATGGGCAACATCAACTCTGTTATGGACGGCGACATTGACGGATTCATTAATGCGTATCTCAAAATGGAGTCCCTCAACAATATCGGCAACAACTGATCGGAGGAATTTATGAAACTCATCGACATTTCCCGCGATCTGACAACGGCAGAGGTTTATCCCGGTGATCCTCAGACCGTAATTGAACGCATACGCACAATCGGCTCCGATTCCGATTGCAACCTCACGGCGGCATTTATGTGTCTTCATACGGGAACTCATATTGACGCTCCCATGCACTTTATCGATAACGGTGACGATGCAACGGCATATGATCCGGAAATTTTCTTCGGCCCCTGCACAGTCATCGAGATAAAAGATTCACCCATCACGGGAGAATTCATAGATCGTCACTTTCCGAAGAATGCGGAAAGAGTCCTGATCAAGGGAAACGGTGAAGTCACATTTATGGGAAGCTCCGCCGAAGAAGCTTCCAAACTCGGACTGAAGCTCATCGGCACCGATGCCGCTTCCGTCGGAGTTCACGGTGATCAGATAAAACCCCATAAATCATTTCTCATGAACGGCACCGCCATTCTCGAAGGACTCGATCTCAGCGAGGTCGAACCCGGCAATTATTTTCTGATTGCCTTCCCTCTCAAAATCAGCGGTGTCGACGGAGCTCCCGTACGTGCATTTCTTGCAGACGAATATATTTTCTGGACAAAAAAGTAAGGTGATTTTCTTGAAACGCTTTTTAGATATTCTTTTCGGCATAATTGCAATAATCGTCCTGTCCCCCGTTCTTGCGATTATCAGCCTCATAATCCTGATATCCGACGGTCGCCCCATACTGTTTGTCCAGGACAGAGTCGGCAAGAATAACAAGCTTTTCAAAATCAGAAAGTTCCGTTCCATGAAAAACGGCACCAGAAACACGGCGAAAGACGATCTTCACGAGTACGACTCATGCGTTACCCGAGTCGGAAGGATTCTCCGCAAAACAAGTCTTGATGAGCTTCCTCAGCTTTTCAATATCGTTGAAGGCACCATGAGCTTTGTCGGTCCCCGCCCGCTCATCCCCGAGGAAGAAGAAATCCGCAAAATGCGACTCGAAGCCGGTGTCTATTCGGTTTCCCCCGGAGTTACGGGCTGGGCACAGGTAAAGGGACGCGACTTCGTCACCAACGAAGAAAAAACCGCTTACGACAAAGAGTATCTCGAAAAAAAGAGCCTTTTTTTCGACATGAAAATCCTCGTAATGACGTTTCTTGTTGTTCTCACAAGAAAAAATCTTTCCAAAAACAGCGAATAAATAAAAAATTTTTAAAAAAAGACTTGAAAAATCATTAAACATTGAGTATAATAAATAAGCTTTCTCAATTAAGACTTTTCGTCTTTTGTTTGCTGATGTGGCTCAATGGCAGAGCAGCTCATTCGTAATGAGCAGGTTGTCAGTTCGATTCTGACCATCAGCTCCATACAGTCATCCCAACAGGGGTGGCTGTTTTTTTTTGCAAAGTTATACTTTTGTATAAAAACAAAAACGGCTCGCACGAAGCAAGCCGTTAATTTGTTATAAATCAGAGAATATAAATTCTGACTCCGCGAATACCGAAATCCCAACATTCGTCTTCGGTATCCATATAGAGATCCATGTCTGCCCATCCGCCCTTGACGAATCCGCCTGTATCGGCCGCTATTGCATATCCGTATACATATTTGCCGTCAAGCGATGCAACCCAGAGTTCCGTTCCGTAAGGGATAACCTTCGGATCGACCGCAACATAACCGACTGCCGCGGGAATTCCCGAAGCCGTGATTCCTCCGCCGTAATAAGCCGTTGCGACTCCGTCAAAGTAATAGTCGTAATCGGCAGGTACACCGTTTTTGTCAAGCTTGAAGTCATCGGGAAGTCGAAGATTTGAAATCGGAACGATATCTCCCGATACAGAGAATACCTTGGTACCCACAGCTCTGACGGCATTTACGGGATCGGAAAGAACCTCGCTGGAAATCTCTCTGCTGTCAACCTTTTTGTCGCCGAGATACTTATCCTCGTAAATGACGGAACGTGTACCGTATACACCCTCTTCAATTATGCGTGTCTGTCCTTCAAAGAGGTTTTCGTCAAACACTTCCGTAAAGCCGTAATCGATATCCTCGACCTCGGCACGCTCCTCATAGGAACAGCGAAGCAACTTAACACTGTCGCCTTCCTCAAGGAAAGTATCCGCGGGAATGTCGAACTCGTCACCTTCGTTTATTTCGATTCCAAGTCCGAAAACAGCTTCGCCCGCTTTACAACCCGTAGTAAGATAAGTGTAAATTTCTCCGTCAGCCTCAACATATACTTCATAAGCACGATCGATTTCAATTTCCATGCCGTCGTAGGCAATCTCATTCAAATTAACGTTGATGGTGTCTGACGGTGCAAGCTTGATACCTGCTTCTGCGATGGTCTTCTGAACACTGCCCGAAGTTTCAAGCACGTGTTCCTCTCCGTCAACCGATACGGTTGTGTGACCGTCTTTGTAAAGGGTTACGTTGCTGTTATCTCCGCCGCTGATGGATGTAACTCCGATTAGATCATCCTCGTTCAGCGGAAGTCCCACAGAACTGACAATTCTCACGGGATCCTTTCGGAATGTGCGTACCTCCGTAACCTTATCCGTACCTGCAACTCCCACATTGTAAACCGTTGCCGCAAGCGACGTAAACGTAAGTGTAAGTGATACGGAAAAGACTGCCGTAGCCGCAACTCCCGCAAAAGTGCGTTTCCATGAAGTCCTGTTGGTGTCATTTCTTAGCTTATTCAGTTTTTTAAAAGCCTTGTTTGTCATCTTGATTTACTCCTTTTTGGGGCACTAAATTGCTGATGCTTTTGTGCTTTTTTACGTCCTGAATCGCCGTCTTGAATGAAGCGCCTGTTATTATATTGTCTAAATTTTCATTTGTCAAATTTTTCGGTTATCATTTTTTGTGCAACATGCACAAATTGAAAATTTGACTTATTTCTTATTTCGAAATTAACGCATTTTTAATGTCTAAACAGCCAAAAAAACGGAATTTTTTTTGTGCAAAATTTAAGAACTTGAAAAATGCACTTTTCGAACGTTTTTTCATCCAATTTAAGGCAAAATATGACATTAATTAACATTTTAGTCATTTTCTGTCATGATGAAATCTTTTCTTTTTTTAATCGAAAAAACCGCATCAAAAATGTTACTTTTTTGTTACCTTTTTGCGACACTTCCGACTCTCAATCCGGCTGCAATTTTATTCTCATTTTTTGAAGAAAAATTGCCTTTTTTATTTCTGATTTCTAAATATAAACGCATTTATTTTGCTGTTTCAGAAAAATAAATCACTAAAAATTCCCCTTATTTCTTGAAAAATAAGGGTTTGCGCACATTTCACCTCGTGTCTTTGACGCGCACTTCCCGACCTTTGATAATATGTAAAACCGCATCACTTTATTACTGCAGATATAATGCTCAAAATATACATATATATAAATGTATAGCAAAAACACTTTTTTCATTGCATCGTCATTTTATATATATTATATAATGTATATAATATTGGGGCTTTTCACCGCATAAAAATTATGTTATAATAAGGTATAAACTTTCAGGAGGAAAACATGGAATTCAAAAGCATAGATAACAAAGGCACAGTCGAAGGCTACTGTCTTATCAAAACAAGCGACAAGAAAATCAACGTCAAGGGAGTCCCCTATCTCGATCTCACGCTTTCCGACCGTACCGGTGAAATCCCCGCAAAACTCTGGGACTACAAGGAGGATATCCACGGTTGGATTCAGCCGAGTATGCTCATCAAGGTACGCGGCGTTATTTCCGAATATAACGGCGCCGATCAGATGAAGGTTGAACGTATCCGTCCCGTTACGGATGTTGATAATATCCGTATTGAGGATTTCGTTCCTTCGGCACCTTACAGCGGAGAGGAAATGTTCTCGGCACTCACGGACTGCGTAAACTCTTTCACCAACGAAGAGCTTAAAACGCTCGTCCTCGGCATTTTAGAGGATAAAAAAGAAATTATCCTCTACTGTCCCGCTGCGTTCAAGCTTCATCATGCCATCCGAGGCGGTCTTTTATATCACACCCTGTCAATCGTTCGTCTTGCACAGCAGGCCTGCAACATCTACCCCTTCCTCGACCGTGATCTTTTGCTCTCGGGAGCAATTCTTCACGATGTTGCAAAAACCGAAGAGTTCGAGATTTCCGAAACGGGCATTGTTTCCTCGTACACCGTCGACGGAACGCTGATAGGACATCTTGTACGCGGTGCCATGACTGTCGAGAAAAAGGCAGAGGAGCTGTCAATCAGCCGTGAAACCTCGATGCTTCTTGAACATATGCTCATTTCACATCACGGAGAGCCCGAATTCGGAGCCGCCGTAAGACCGATGTTTCTCGAAGCAGAGGTGCTGTCACAGCTCGACTTGCTCGATGCACGTATAAACGAAGTGCAGTCTGCACTGTCGGTTACCGAGAAAGGCAAATTTACGCAAAGACAGTGGGCGCTTGAAAACAGAAAGTTCTACAAACACAATGACGGCACCGAAAACGATGCCAGTCTTTTCTGAAAGGATGTAAATTATGAGAAACCATGAAGTTACGTCAGTACAGCCTCTTCTTGATGCAAACGGTGAGCTTCGTGAGCCCGGTTGGTCACGAAAAATGGTTCAGCGCTACGACCGCAAGCAGATAAAAGCACCCGCTTTCAGAATCAAGGAATGGGATTATTATCTCGTCCTTTCCTCCGATAAGTCTTTCGGCGTAGCAATGACGATATCCGATGACGGCTATATAGGTCTTCAGAGTGTATCCCTTCTCGATTTCAAGAAGAAATGGGAACACACCGAAACAATTCTCAACGCGTTCCCCATGGGAAAGCTGAATCTCCCCTCTTCAAGCAGTGAAGGAAACACCGTTTATAAGGATAAACGCTTGCAGATGGAATTCCTTGTAAGCAAAGGTCAGCGCAGACTTGTATGCAGCTTTCAGAACTTTTTCGAGGGAAAGCCCTTCTCTTGTGATATAACTCTTGAACAGCCCGACATGGACAGCATGGTAATTGCTACACCGTGGGACAAAAAGGGAGCTTTTTATTACAATCAAAAAATAAACTGTATGAGGGCATCGGGCAAGGCGACGTTTGACGGAAAAGATTACGTTTTCAACAGAGAAACCGATTTCGGCACTCTCGACTGGGGCAGAGGTGTCTGGACGTACGACAATACGTGGTACTGGGGCTCGGGAAATGCCGTCGTAAACGGTAAGCCCTTCGGCTTCAACATAGGATACGGCTTCGGCAATACAACCGCCGCTTCCGAAAATGTTCTTTTCTACGACGGCAAGGCTCATAAGCTTGACGACGTAACCTTCCATATTCCCGAAGACAGCTACACGAAGCCATGGAAATTCTCGTCGAGTGACGGCAGATTTGAAATGGATTTCGAGCCCATTCTCGACAGAGCCGCAAAAATTGACGTAAAGGTCATTGTAACGGATCAGCATCAGGTTTTCGGAAAGCTTTCGGGCAAGGCTGTCCTCGATGACGGAACAGTTCTCTTCGTCAAGGATATGCTGATGTTCGCAGAAAAGGTTCATAACAGATATTAATTCCGTACCGCAACCGTACTCACATCGGTTGCGGTTGACTGTCGATAAAGTCGTCACAACGTGCATAACTTCATTATAAAGCAAAAATACATCGTCGCTTTCAATGAGTCATCTTGTGTTGCTGTGTTTTTTATTTAAAGTTAAATACTTATATGCACTTGCCCCTTTTTTCGCCTCTCGCCGTACCTTTGTACTGCTTCGGACGAAAGAAAGGGGCATCTGACTTCCTTTCTCGGCAGTCACACCGTGTTCGAAAAACTTTCGTTTTTCGACACGCTGCCGCAACCGTACTCACATCGGTTGCGGTTTCCTTTATATATTGTCATTGAAAATTTTTCTTCGCTGTGATATAGTAATACTATATTAATCAAAGGGGAACCGTAATGTTAGACAAAAAAACAGAAAAAATACTGAATTCAGTACAAAAACCCGGAAGATATACGGGCGGTGAACTCGGCAGTATCGTAAAGGATAAATCATCCGTTGATATACGGTATGCCTTCTGCTTTCCCGATACATACGAAATCGGAATGTCGCATCTCGGCATGAAGATACTCTACGGACTCGTCAACGACCGCGACGATGCCGCTTGTGAAAGAGTTTTTGCTCCGTGGACCGACATGGAGGAACAGATGCGTCTTCACGGTGTACCTCTTTTCACTCTTGAAAGCATGGATCCCGTCAAGGATTTCGACATGGTGGGTTTTACTCTTCAGTACGAAATGTCATATACCAATATGCTCAACATGCTGCATCTTTCGGAAATTCCGATATATTCCGCCGACAGAAAAGAGCTTACTCCCCTTGTCGTGGCGGGAGGTCCTTGTGTATGCAATTCCGAACCCATAGCAGATTTCGTCGATCTGTGTATGCTCGGAGAAGGTGAAGAAGTCACCAACGATGTCATCGATCTTTTGAAAAAACATAAAAAGCTCGGCTCCGACAAGCAGACGTTTCTTCGTGAAGCGGCTCAGATCGAAGGTGTCTATGTGCCGTCGCTGTACAGCGTTACCTACAACGCCGACGGTACCGTAAAAAGCATCGACGCAAAAGACGGTGCCCCGAAAACAGTCAGAAAACGAATCATTTCCGATCTCGACACGGCATATTTCCCGAAAAGCTTCGTTGTTCCGTCAATCGAAGTTGTTCACGACAGAACGACCACCGAGATTTTCCGCGGTTGCATAAGAGGCTGCCGTTTCTGTCAGGCAGGCTTTCTTTACAGACCTATCCGCGACAAGAGCCCCGACGTCATCGACAGGCAGTGCCGCGATATCAGTGATTCAAGCGGTTACGACGAGATTTCTCTCTGCTCTCTGAGTGCAAGCGATTATCCGAGAATGCGTGAGCTTATCGAAAAGCTTATCTCGTGGACGGATGACGAAAAAATCAACGTTGCACTTCCGAGTCTTCGTGCCGACAACTTCCCGAAGGAGCTTATGGAAAAGCTCGCCGGTGTCCGCAGAAGCTCTCTCACGTTCGCTCCCGAGGCGGGAACTCAGCGACTTCGTGATGCAATCAACAAAAATGTCACCGAAGAAGAAGTCCTCGGTACCGCACGTCAGTCTTTCGAGGGCGGATGGAATGCCGTAAAGCTGTATTTCATGATAGGCCTTCCCACCGAAACGGAAGACGATGTAAAAGGAATTGCACACCTTGCTCAGAAGGTTGTAAACGAATTTTACAATAATCCCGATAAACCGAAAGGAAAAAGTGTTACCGTTTCGGTCAGTACGGCATCTTTCGTTCCGAAGCCGTTTACTCCTTTCCAGTGGGAGCCTCAGGATCAAAAATCCACACTCGAGGAAAAGCAGGAGCTTCTTCGCAACGAAATACGCACAAAAAAGATTTCTCTCAGCTGTCACAATTCGGAAACAAGCCGTCTTGAAGCCGTATTTGCAAGAGGCGACAGAAAGCTTTCCAAGGTTATCGAAACGGCGTGGAGAAAAGGCTGCCGTTTTGACGGCTGGGACGACATGTTCCGTTATGATCTGTGGCAGGAGGCATTCGACGAATGCGGTATCTCCATGGATTTTTATGCCAACCGAAGAAGAAGCTTCGACGAAGTTTTGCCGTGGGATCATATGGATTACGGCGTTTCCAAGAGCTTTTTGCAAAGAGAAAACGAAAAAGCTCACCGAAGCGAAGCTTCTCCCAACTGTAAAGAAAAATGTATGGGCTGTACTGCCGATAAACTGAACGGAGGTGTCTGCGATGCGAGATGTAAGACTGTGGATTAAAAAAGAGGGCAGACAAAAGTATATTTCGCACCTCGACATGAACCGTTGCTTTACCCGTGCCGTAAGGCGTGCGGGAATAAACCTCTGGTATACGGAGGGCTTCAATCCTCATCCGTATCTCAATTTTTTAACCCCCCTCTCTCTCGGTCAGGAAAGTGACGGCGAACCTCTCGACATCCGCGTTCTCGACGGTATGAATAACGAAGAAATCATGTCGCGGATGAACTCTGTTTTACCGGAGGGCATAAGCGTTTGTGCCGTTACCGACTGTGAAGGAAAAACGGCGGAAATCGCTTACTCCGAATACATTATAACCCTCGATTTTGAGGACGAAAAAAAGGCTTCCGACTTTTCAATCGGAGCCGTAAAGGTTTTTGAAAGCGGAAATCTCTTTGCTGAAAAAATCGGCAAAAAGGGCAGGCAGAAGGTTTCGAAACAGGTTGATATCTGTGCGCTTACGAAGAGCTTTTCCGTAAAGGCAGACGGCGAAAAGGTTATTATAAACGCCGTCTTATCAACGGGGGCGGACAACTTAAATCCGACTCTGCTGGTTTCGGCACTTAACGAAACGCTCGGCAAAGAAGAGCTTCTTTCCATCCGCAGAAAGCGCTTTTACAAATCAGACATGAGTATTTTTATTTAACGGAGAAACATATGGACAGACAAAAACTTTCACAAGCACGTGAATTCATCCGTGCCGAACTCGAAGCGTGTACCGAATTCTGGCTCAAAAACGGCATGGACGAAAAGCACGGCGGAGTTTATACCTGCCTCGACAGAGAAGGCAATATTTTTTCTACGGACAAAAGCGTATGGATGCAAGGCAGATGTGCTTATATTTTTGCATATCTTTGCAATACCTACGGTATAAAAAAAGAGTGGCTCTTAGCATCCGAAAGCTGTCTTGATTTTTTGGAAAATCACTGTATTAACCGCGATGCAGGTGACAGACTTTATTTCACGGTAACGGATGACGGACTGCCGTTAAGGCAGAGAAGATACTGTTTTTCCGAAGCATTTTATTGCATCGCAAATGCAGAATATTATAAAGCTACCGGCAAAGAAGAGCATCTTTTACGTGCACGAAAAGCATACGATCTCTACTGGGATTTAACTCACGGATTACCCGATCCGACAAAGCTTCCGCCTAAAACAGAGCCCGAAACGCGTAGCGGACGCTCACTTGCCACACCCATGATCATGCTGAACATGACTTCTGTTCTGATGCGTGCCGATCCCGACAGAGCATCACTTTATAACGAAAGAGCAGATGCTTGTGTCCGCGACATCACAGATTTCCACTTCAAGCCCGAACTCGGCTGTACACTCGAAAATGTTGATACAGACGGCAACGCAAGACTTTTTTACACCGAAGGCAGAACGGTAAACCCGGGACACGACATAGAGTGCAGTTGGTTTCTGATGGAACGCGCCAACGAAACAGGCAACAAAAGCCTTCACAAAACTGCCGTCGAGATGTTTGATCTTGCCTTCAACTCAGGCTGGGATACGGAGTACGGCGGTATTCTCTACTTCATCGATTGCATGGGAAAGCCTCCCGAAGCTTATGAACATGACATGAAGCTGTGGTGGCCTCATAACGAAGCTCTTATCGCCTCTTTGATGATCTACCGCGATACAGGGGACGAAAAGTATCTCGACATATTCTGCCGTGTTCTTGATTATTGTAAAACACACTTTGTTGACTCCCCCTTCGGCGAATGGTTCGGATACCTTCGCCGTGACGGAAAACCGACTGAGCCTCCGTGCAAGGGCAGCACATTTAAAGGTCCTTTCCATGTTCCTCGCTGTCTTGCCATGGTTGATACTATGATCGGTGAAATTCTCAATAACTGAAAAAAAGGAGTTGCCTCGTTACGAAGCAACTCCTTGACTTTTTGTTTATTTTATTTCTATTTTTTCACAAGTTGTACCCGTAAGCCTTTCGCTGACGCTGTCGGGCTGATGTCCGCCGATATAGAGAGTTATCTTTCCGTCGGGCTCTGCACGGCTTCCGTCATCGAGGACAGCCTTGATCCAGTAACGGTCGATGTCAAGCGTCACCGTTTTCTTTTCTCCGACAGATAGCTCTGTCGATTTAATCGCACAAAGCTGGTAGTGCGGAGTCGTCGTTCTGCTGTCTTTGTACGATGCGTAAATCTGTGTCTTTTCGATTCCCTTCATTTCGCCCGTATTCGTGATATCGACACTTACGGTTATCCTGTCATCGTCCATTCCGACAACCTTTGCGTTTTCATATGTAAACTTTGTATACGAAAGACCGAAGCCGAAGGGATATAAAGCTTCGCCTTTTATATATCTGTATGTTCTGCCGTCCATGTCGTAATCACAGAAATCGGGCACATCGTGCTTTCCGTCATAAATTGTAACGGGAAGCCTTCCGCACGGAGATACCTTTCCCGACAGGATGTTAGAGAGTGCAAGACCTCCCATGGCGCCCGGATACCACGCATGAATTATTGCCTTTGCGTGATTTCTGACTTTTTCGCCGAGATCAACGGAGCTTCCGCACATAATGACAACCACTACATTGTCGCAAACATCGCATACCGCTTCGGCAAGCTTCTGCTGAGTTGCGGGAAGATAGAGCGTTCTCTTGTCGCCCTTCGCCGTGTAATCATCGTCATATCCCGTATCTTCACCCTCGACTGACTGGTCAAGTCCGAGTGCAAGCACGGTGATATCGGCTTCTGCGGCGGCGGCAATACCGTCACTGAGCATATTCTGGAATCCGCCCCAGTGGTTAAGATGCTCGGAGCAGTAGTTGCATCCTCTTTCAACCGAAACATCGGCATTTGTAAAGACTCTGCGGATGCCGTCGGCAACGGTAATATACTCGGAGGCATAGCCGTTATAGTTGCCCTCAAGTGCCGTAACCGACAAAGAGTTCGGACCGACAACGGCAATTTTCTTTGCTGTGTCCTTTGACAGCGGAAGGAATCCGTCGTTTTTAAGAAGGACCATACACTGCTCGGAAGCGACGAGATTGAGATCTCTGTGTTCCTTGCAGTCAAGCTTTGAATAGCTGATATCGGAATAAGGTCTTGTTTCTTCAAATTCACCGAGAAGATAACGTATCGTGAAAAGACGTTCCGCCGCCTCGGTTATCTCTTCTTCGGTGATGAGATCCTGCTCATAGGCGTCAACGAGTGCAGGAAATGTATCTCCGCAGTTAAGGTCGCACGTGTTTTTGAGTGCGGCGGCAGCGGCCTCTTCCTTGGTTTCGGTAAATTTATGGAACTTGTAAATATCTCCCAGTGCACCGCAATCGGAGACCACATATCCGTCGAATCCCCATTTTTTACGGAGAACATCGACCAGAAGATATGAATGTGCACAGCATGGCTCGCCGTTCGTGCGGTTGTAGGCGCCCATAACACCGGCAACACCTGCTTCAACCGTTTTTTCAAATGCGGGAAGATACGTTTCGTAAAGATCTTTCAACGTGATCTGTGCATCAAAACCGTGACGCAAGCCCTCCGGTCCCGAATGACCTGCATAATGCTTTGAGCAAGCGGCAGCTTTCAGAAATTCTCCGTCACCCTGGATACCCCTGATAAAAGAAGTTCCGAGAGTCGCGGAAAGATACGGATCCTCTCCGAAGGTTTCCTGACCTCTGCCCCATCTGGGATCACGGAAAATATTGATGTTGGGCGCCCAGAAGGTAAGCCCCTTGAAAATATCGTGGTCACCGTATTTTACGTGCTTATTATACTTTATTCTGCCTTCGGTAGAAATCACATCTGCAACCGTATTGATAAGCTCGCCGTCAAATGTTGCCGCCATCGCTATCGTGTGCGGAAATACCGTGGCGGTACCTGCACGGGCAACACCGTGAGCCCCCTCATTCCACCAGTTATATTCATCAATTGAAAGCCTCGGAATTGCAGGCGAATTATACACAAGCTGAGATATTTTCTCTTCAACCGTCATCCGGGCAACAAGAGCCTTCGCCTTTTCCTTTGCAAGAGTTTTATTCATTGTTTGTCCTCCTCTGTAATATCCTGCTAATATACTATAAACCAAACAGAAACTAAAATCAAGACGTAAACGTCCATAAACGCTCCTCTCATTCGCTTGACAATGCTTTATTTTTGTTATAAAATAAATTAAATTTTTATGTTTTACGGAAGTGAAAAAATATGGCAAAATCAAAAATCGGTTCTTCTGTCGGGAAAGTTTTAAATCACATCTTCATCGACGGTCTTTCGGGCATGGCGCTGGGACTTTTCTCCACCCTCATCGTCGGCACAATTCTCGCCCAGATTGCCGAATTCGTTCCCGGCACGATCGGTTCGCTCATCGGCAGTGTCGCCGCACTCGCAAAAGCGCTTACAGGTGCCGGTATCGGTATCGGTGTTGCGAAAAAATATGAACGCTCCCCCCTCGTTACCGTTTCGTGTGCCGTTGCAGGTCTTGTCGGTGCTTTTTCGTCAAAGATCATCGCCGGCTCGGTCATTTCCGCAGGTGCCGTTGTTCTTGCAGGCCCCGGTGAGCCTCTCGGCGCATTCATTTCCGCTTTCGTTGCCGCCGAAATCGGCGCTCTCGTTTCGGGCAAAACCAAGCTCGATATACTCCTCACTCCCGTAATCACAATCGCTTCGGGCTCCGCCGTCGGACTCCTCGTCGGCACACCCATATCCAACCTCATGACCTCTCTCGGAGAGCTTATCAACTGGGGCACCGAACAGCAGCCCATCCTCATGGGCATCGTGGTTTCCGTCCTTATGGGTATTGCTCTCACCCTTCCCATAAGCTCCGCCGCCATCGGAGTTATTCTCGGCCTTTCGGGCATTGCCGCAGGTGCCGCCGTCATCGGCTGCTGTACCCAGATGGTCGGTTTCGCCGTAATGAGCTACCGTGAAAACCGCTTCGGCGGTCTTATCGCTCAGGGTATCGGCACCTCCATGCTTCAGATGCCCAACATCGTAAAGCGTCCGCTAATCTGGATTCCGCCTATTGTTGCATCGGCAATTCTCGGTCCCGTATCCACTCTTCTTTCAATAAAATGTAACGCCACGGGTGCAGGTATGGGTACTTCGGGACTTATCGGTCCCATCATGACATATCAGACCATGATTGCAGACGGCGCCGACATCAAAATAGTTCTTCTCGAGATCGTTCTCCTTTACTTTGTTGCACCCGCTCTCCTCACTCTCGCAATAGCTGAGCCCATGAGAAAAGCAGGTCTTATCCGCAACGACGATTTAAAGCTTAAAATCTGAGGTGCCGTCATGTTGAATTTTGCAGTAATCGGCAGAAATTTTGTTGTTGACAGCTTTCTCGGTGCCTGTGATTTACACAAGGAAGTACGGCTTCTCGGTGTTTATTCGAGAAATGAAGAAACAGCTCTCGAATATGCAAAAAAGAAGGGTGCCGAACGCATCTACACAAGCATAAACGCATTATGCGAAGACAAAGATATTGATTTCGTTTATGTCGCAAGTCCCAATATCTGCCACGAAGAGCAGACCGTTGCGCTTCTCAGGGCGAATAAGCACGTTCTTGTCGAAAAACCCGCTTCACCGACTTGTGACGGTTATATAAAAATGGCAGATACCGCAAAACAATGCAACCGTGTTCTCATGGAAGCAATGATGCCTGTACATCTGCCCTCATTCAAAAAAATCCAAGAGATTCTGCCCCTTATCGGAAAGGTGCGACGTGCGGAATTTTCCTTCTGCCAGTATTCGTCGAGATACGACAAGTTCAAAAACGGCATTGTCGAGAACGCTTTTGATCCGACTCTTTGCAACGGTGCATTAATGGACATCGGCATTTACTGTGTCGAAATGCTTGCAGCTTTATTCGGAAAACCCGATTCTGTAGGCGGAAACTGTCTTTTCCTGAAAAACAGCATCGACGCTACGGGTACCGTTATTGCACAGTATCCCGAGATGCTTGCAGTCCTCAATTATTCCAAAATTACCGACAGCGCTCTTCCCTGCCAGATACAGGGCGAAAACGGCTGTATACTCTTTGACAGGGCTTCCCGTCCGTCAAGAATAACATTGAAGCTTCGCAACGGAAAAGAAGAAATCTTCGATTTTTCCGATTCCTTACCCGATATGTATTACGAGTTGGATGATTTTGTCAGAATGGTGAACACCGAAGATAAACGTGCCGTTCGGGAAGAAATCGAAACTTTTGACAGTTATACTCGTATCGCACTCGATATTACAGACAGCGCAAGAAAAATAATGAACATAGACTTTACAAAAAATCATTAACAAACGGAGGTATCGTTATGTGTAAAAAAGCAGGTTACGCGGTAGTAGGTCTTGGTGTCGGTATGGCACACGTTAAAGCGGCAGCTCAGAGTCAGAGAGCAAACCTTATTGCGGTATGTGATCTTATTCAGGAAAAGCTTGATAAGGTTGCAACGGAATATCCCGGCACTCTCACTTATCTTGACTTTGACGAAATGCTCAAAAATCCCGATATTGATATCGTCAGCATCTGTCTTCCCAGTGCAATGCACGCCGAATTTGCCGTAAGAGCTCTTGAAGCGGGCAAAAACGTGCTTGTTGAAAAACCCATCGACATCACCGTTGATGCCGCCATGAAAATCGAAGAAGCCCGTGTACGTACGGGACTCAAAGCAGGTGTTGTTCATCAGAACAGAAACAATGCCGATATGCCTCCCATTCTCGATGCCGTAAGAAGCGGAAAAATAGGTGATCTCGTTTACGGTGACTTCGAGGTAAAATGGTACCGTACTCAGGAATATTATGATAACGGCGGCTGGAGAGGCACATGGGAAATGGACGGCGGCGGATCTCTCATGAATCAGGCTGTTCACACCGTTGACCTCATGCAGTGGATCATGGGCGACATCGAAAGCATCACGTCGCACATGGGCATCTACGGTCACAAAATCCAGACGGAAGACCTTACCGTTTCTCTCGTTAAATTCAAATCAGGTGCAGCCGCTACATTCGTCAGCACTACCTGCGCATATCCCGGAATCAATACGGGCATCAAGATTTACGGAACAAAAGGTTCCGTCGAGGCAGACGGCGACACTCTCGAGCTCTGGAAATTCATCGGCGCCGATGAAAACGAAGAAAAAGAAATGCTTGAAAAATTCGGCGGAAACGGTGCTGCAGCAGCTCTTGATCCCACTCTCTGCACAGGTCATACATCAATGGTTGAAGACATTGTTGCAGCAGTTCTCGATGACCGTGATCCTCAGATTCTTCCCACCGAGGCTATTAAGAGTGTCCGCATCGTAAACGCTGTCTACGAATCTGCAAGAACAGGCAAAACAGTTTACTTCGACTGATAATTCAACTCAACGGAGGTGTTACCATTGAGCGATGATAACAAAAACCTTTCTTACAATCCCGAAGATGCCCCCGATATTCTCATTCAGGATCTCGAGGATGTTGAGGAGGATATTATCTCCGAAGAGATAGACGAAGCCTCCTTCTTCTGCTCCCGCTGTGAAGCTCCCGTTGCGGAAGGTGAGGTTTATTGTGAACAGTGCAGTAAGATCGTATCGGCATATCCTTTCCGTAAATCTACGGGCATCTATGTTTTTCTGACATTCCTTTTCTGCATTTTCTCCGTGCTCCTTCTCGGAGTTAACTCGTTAATTGCAAACCCCGTTTTAAACGGAGATTTAAGCCTTGCAGAAGGCGACATCGAGAGTTGCTATGCGTATTATTCCGATGCCTACAACCTTTCTCAGACGCTTCAGAAAAACATTTTCGCCGATTCATCACTCTCCTACTTCTCCGTCGGTTCAAAAACTCTCGCAAAACAGATTATTGCTCTCGAAAAGCTTAACGGTACGGTTGCCGCGGGCGACATGATCAAGCAGTTTTTCCCCGTGACCGTCCCCAAAAACCTTAAAGCCATAAAAGCCGAGTATGATTCAATCGAAGAATTTGTCCTCGAAGTGCAAAAAGCCTTTTCCGATTATTCGGAAAATCTCGGCGACAAAAATGCCGATTATTCGGAAATGTCGGAAATTCTTGAGGGTATTATCAAGAAATCCTCCGACACTCCCGAATATATGATCGAGTATTACCGTTTTTCTCTTGCGTACTCAATGTCAAACGATCCTTCTCTTACATGTGAGTATCTCGACAAGGTAGTTGCCGTTGCACCCGATGAGCTCTGGCTTTATGCCGGTGAGGGTATCAGCGCTTACAAACTGGCAGGCGAATATACGAAAGCTCTGTCAATCTGCAATAACCTTCTGAAAGTTGCTCCCACGGATACCTCGGTAATCGCCTACACCATGTCTGTTCTCCGACTTATGGAGAAATACGATGAAGCTCTCTCTGTTTATCAGAGTGCCGTCACCACCGTTGCTTCAACACCTGAGCTTGAACGTCAGAGAGCAATTATTCTCATGTTGCAGGGCGATACCGAAACTGCCGAAACAATTCTTGTAAATTCTTTCAGCACTCAGGGTGCAACCTTGCCTCACCTTGCAACTGTCGTTGTCTGTGCCTTTGCAAACGAAAGTACCGATGTTTTTGAAGAGCACAAAAAACTCCTCGACGGCTATGCAACGTTCTCTCAGGTAGAACAGTTTATTGCAGGTGAAATCACCATAGAAGATATCTTCCTTTCTCTCGGAGGTGAAATATATTGAGCCTTCTGTACGTACTGTCAAAACTCATTTTCTTCCCGGGAACATATATAAAGGCTTTCTTTGAACACATTGTTTGCCGCCTTTTAGGCATTTCCGTTCTTTCGGCTGAAAGCTATATTTCAAGAAACACCGTTTCAGGTCACATCTATGCCGTACCCCCGGAAACAGCAGGCAAAAGCTTCTTTTTCTGCACCTTGCCGGGAACACTCAGCTTCATCGTCGGTTTTCCCTCCCTCATGGTCGGAGCTCTGACTCTCGGCTACCTCGGAATAGATATCATCGATCCGATTACGGGAGCTTTCTCTTTGATGTTTATCGTTTACTGCCTCGTTTTCCTGTTCGGAGCATCGTTTTTCAACAGCCTGTTCCCGCATACGGAGGATGCTGTTCATATGTGGAAAGCTCTTTACGGAAAAGAAAGCAGTGCGAGGCCCCTCGGCAAGATTTTTGCATTCATTCCCGCGGTCATAACCGTTGCAGGTGCTTTTGCCGAAAGATACTGTATTCCCTTCATCTTTTATGTTTCCGTACTGGTTTACTGGATCCTGACATAATTTTTCGGTTTTATCAAGTTTTTTTGAAAAAAGTATTGACTTTTCAAAAAATTGCTGTATAATACTACAAGTAAACGAACTTCAGAGTCGTTACGTTATTGGGGAATAGTGTAACGGTAGCACGACAGACTCTGACTCTGTTTGTTGGGGTTCGAATCCCTATTCCCCAGCCAAAACCCTCGTTCTTCGGAACGAGGGTTTTTATTTATTCTTACGGGATTTGTAAACTACGCTGTCGCATATGGAATTTATCTCATTTCACACGTCATAATTCGCCGACTAATCACTCTCCGAACACATTGTATTTTTATAATATATGTGATAAAATTATCTCGATAAATAAAAATTTGCGGAGGTGCGTGGTATGCGCAATATAAAAATCTTTTTCTCATCATTGACCGTGGCATTTGCAATTCTGGGATTAACAAAGGCACTCACATTCGATATTACGCTGCCGATAACTTTTGTGTGTATTGCGATTACAATGTTAATCACCGCAAAAGAATATAAAGATAAAAATCAGAAAAGGTCGGCAGTTTACTTCTTGTCGTTGGGCATACTGTTATTGACAGTTACCGCTTACAACGTCGCTTCCATGATCCTCGGCATATGAAGATAAACCGCGATTCATCGATTTGTGCGGCAAAAAGAAATCCGCCGTTTGCATCGCAAAGGAGAACGAATATGATATTGTACCACGGCTCAGACATCGGCAATTTAACCGAATTAAAGCCTTTTTTATCCGAGCACAAAAAGCCGTATATATATTTGACAAGCAATCCCGTGGTCGCTTTGCTGTATGCCGTAAAGCCCGTGCCGAAGCCGTTCAGCTTTTACCCTTACGGATTTTCAGGAGAAAAGGTAGTGTACAGCGAATACTACAAAGACTGTTTCAAGGATATATACAAAGGGAAAAAAGGGTTTTTGTACGAATGTCACAATGTCGAAAACGTCCGGAATCCAACATCAATACATTGCGCTTACACTTGTGAACACCCCGTCAGAATAAGCCGATGTATACAAATAGACGATCTGTATGACGAATTTACGGAATATAAGGAGAAAGGCTTATTCGAAATTAAACCCTTCGGAAGTATCTCTGACCGTGAATTGAACTTTGTTCGCGAAGATATGAGAAAAAACATTGCTCAACATAATTTAAAGGATTTTCCCGATAATCCCATGAGTCAATTTATTATCCGTCATTTTCCCGAAGTGTGGTTTCGATAATTTTCAGGAGGTAATTACATGTCTAAGAATGAAAGATTTGAAAAGGTTTACTCGCAAGGATCTTTGAACGTTACGGAAATATGGGTTGACAGAGAAACGGGTGTCAACTATGTGTTTCACGCGTCCGGCTATGCGGGAGGTATGACTCCCCTTCTCGACAAAGACGGAAAGCCCGTTGTTTCACCCGTAGTAAACCGTTAAAGCCCGACAGAACACAAAACTCGGTCTGCACAAATAACAGACCGAGTTTTATTATTTACTTGTGCGGATCAGTCGCCGATCAGACCGTAATATCTGCCCATCCAGTAGGGAAGAAGGAATATGTACGGCATCATTGCGCTCATTCCGTCGGCGCCGACTCCGGGAAGTGTCAGTGTGCGGTTCATCTGCTTCTTGTTGATATCGACAAATTCCTCGGCACCCGAATCGCATACAAACTGGTTACCGTCATAGTGGACAAGGACTCTCGACGAATACTCAACGGGATATTTAAGCTGTGCGGGAACACCGTATTCTTCCTGCTCCGTATCCCATACGATATCCTTGCGGTAGCTGTTGAAAACAGGCCATCTTACAAAATCGAGATTCATCTCGGAGAGTGATCTTGCCGCATTTTCAATATCGCAACCGTTGTTTGTGAGTGCACCGTACGTAATGTTGAAGAACGGTGAGCGCTCTACTCTTTCGTATTCCCAGTGATGGTTAAGTCCCATCTTGAAAATCTCTTTCTGTGCTTCATTTTCCGTATACACGAGAAGCGGATAGATATTTACGAAGTCAAGCTGATCGTCGATATGCGCTATGTGACCGTCTTCGCACTTGTACTGCATACAGTTCATCGCATAGTGATACTTGTTGATAAGCATATCGAATACTTCGTTATACTTCTCTTCGCCCGTGACGTGATATGTCGTTTTGAGGAATGAAAGTATTTCGAGAGAATTCGTACCTCTTTCGGAGTACCATCTGTCATCATTGTTGAGAAGCTCGGGCTCCCAGTTTGCCCACGTTGTCGGAATTCCGTCAACATCGCAAAGATGGAAATTGTTTTCGAGAATGTGATCGGTTATCGTTTTGACAACCTTTGCAATTTTTTTCTTTTCGTCGTCATCGGCCACAAGATCATAATAAATTCCGTACGCGTAATAATGCCCCGTCATCTCGTCGCTCGAAGTTTCGCCAAGCCACTCACAGTCGGGATTGTCCTCGCAGAAATGCCACTCATCCCGGTTGCCCGTTGCAAAATTCTCTTCGCCCTTATATCTTGTCGCTCTTGCGGTAAAGCCCTCTTTGCCCGTAACCTCGGTAAGCTTTATCATGGCTTCAACCGCTCTCTTTGCATTCGCCTTCGCCTTCTCGTCGCCCGTTACCGCATAACGGAAGCACTGGCTTGCACAGTAAAGTCCGGTGAAAAGACCGTCATTGTCGGAATTCGGAAGCCAGCCCGAATCAAGATCTCCGTACTTGCGAAGATCTCTTGAAACATGGTAACCCTCGTTTCTGACAAAATACTTGTCGGATAACTCATCGACTATCTTCGCTTTTTCTTCGAGAGTCATCTCGCAAGGGGTGATAAGGCTGATTCCTCTCGGAGTAACCGCCGCAATTGTTCCGCTGTCGGACACGGAGAGCTTTGTAACCGTCGGATGCAATAACCATGCACCGAATGAGAAATAAGAAATTCTGCCTTCGATAAGCGTTATAATTCCCGTATCCGTTGCAAAATACTTCTTTCCGTCCTCGGTGAATACCATGTCGTTGAATGAACCGCTCGGCACGGAATAAAAATCGTTTCCGTTGAACCAGTAGTTCTTTCCGTCGTAGATGTTGAGGCCTTCATCGGAGCCTACCCAGAGATGTCCGAGTGCATCAACTGCCGCACATTTGATATCCATGCTCAGGACACCCGTGTTTGACGGCCAGAGTTCAGCCCAGTGACGGCGCTTGCCCTTCATCGAAAGAAGACCTTCCGTCTTTGAGCCGATGTAAACGGTTTCGGCATATTTCGCCTTATTGTCATGCGCCGCAAGGCAGGTGACCTCTTCGGGGAGTGAGATAACACTTTCGAAACCGCCGTCCTTCTGAAGGTAAAGTGTCGTTTCCGTAATAACCCAGAGTGATCCGTCAAGTGCCTTCGAAACATCCTTGACGGGAGAATCAAGCTCTGCAATAACAGAAATCTTGCCGTCTTTTATCTCTGCAAGAGAATTACCCACGGAAGCATAAAGCTTTCCGCTCTTTGAAAAAATCTTTGATCCTTCGCAGGGAATTCTTTTGATTTTACCGTCTTTGTACTGAGCTATGCAGTCGGGCTGTGCAATATAAAGAACTTCACCCTCGAAAGCTACCGAATTAACGTTCTCGATATCGATGCCGTTTTCTGCACCGATAAACACTTTGTCGTATTGCGTAAAACGACCGAAATTTAATGCAGGTTTTTTCATAAATTTACTCCATTCCGTTTTTTTATAGTGTATCACACATTTTCGGATTTGTCGATAATAACTTTTTATTGACAAACGTTTTTTACGGTAGTATAATGTATAAAAATCTTTATATAAACCGTTGAAGCGGAAGTAAAGACGATTAAGCCTACACAGAGAGTCCGTGTTGCTGAGAATCGGGCAGAAACCAATCGTCAAATGGGCCGCTGAGGGTGCAGTCAAATGTGTTCGCACAGAGTATTCTGCAACGTATTGACATACGTCAGTTGTCGGAAGTATGCTTGTACTTCGCAAAGTGCACGGTTTTCCGTGAATCAAGGTGGCACCGCGAATAGATTATTCGTCCTTGACAGATACACTCTGTCAAGGATTTTATTTTTGGAGGAAATTATGTTTATCCTGTCAAAACGATGGTGAAATCTCTTTTCTGAACACTAAATATAAGGAGAAATTACAATGGAATTCAACGGAGTAAATTTTGACACATATTTTAACAATTATCCCGATGCAAACGGTTATTTCGGAAAATACGGCGGTGTTTTCATCGACGAAAAGCTCAAGGCGGCCATGGCTGAAATTACGGAAGCTTACTATTCCATCTGTCAGTCCAGAAAATTTATTGCTGAGCTTCGCAGAATCAGAAAGGAGTTTCAGGGCAGACCGACTCCCGTAACTCATCTTGAAAGACTTTCTGATGCTCTCGGCGGAAAAGTTCAGCTCTATGCCAAGCGCGAAGACCTCAACCATTCGGGTGCTCACAAGCTTAACCACTGCATGGGTGAAGCTCTCCTTGCAAAGTACATGGGCAAGAAAAAGGTTATCGCGGAAACGGGCGCCGGTCAGCACGGTGTTGCACTTGCAACCGCCGCCGCTTACTTCGGCCTTGAATGTGATATTTATATGGGCTCCGTCGATATCAAAAAGCAGGCGCCCAACGTTGCACGCATGAAAATCCTCGGTGCAAACGTTGTCGAGGTCACCCACGGACTCCAGACTCTCAAGGAAGCTGTCGATGCCGCATTTGACGCTTACAGCAAGGAATATAAGGATTCTATCTACTGTATCGGCTCCGTCCTCGGTCCTCATCCGTTCCCGATGATGGTACGCGATTTCCAGAGTATCGTGGGTATCGAGTCCAGAGATCAGTTCATCGAAATGACGGGACACCTTCCCAGTGCAATCGTTGCCTGTGTCGGTGGCGGTTCGAATGCCGCAGGTCTTTTTGCGGGATTCCTCAATGATCCCGTCGATATTTACGGCGTAGAGCCTCTCGGCAGAGGTCCTAAGCTCGGCGATCATGCCGCAAGCCTTAAATACGGCACCGAAGGCATTATGCACGGCTTCAACAGCATCATGCTCAAAGACGAAAACGGTAATCCCGCTCCCGTTTACTCGGTTGCAAGCGGTCTTGACTATCCGTCATCCGGTCCCGAACACGCATTTCTTCAGGAAATCGGCAGAGTAAAGTACGATGTCATCGACGACGAGGAAACAATCGATGCTTTCTACAAGCTTTCGCGTCTTGAGGGTATCATTCCCGCCATTGAAAGCTCCCATGCCGTCGCCTTCGGCATGAAGCTTGCAAAAACAATGGATCACGGTTCAATTCTTATCAACCTCTCAGGCAGAGGCGACAAGGATATGGATTACGTTATCGAAAACTACGGCATCAGATAAACCGTAAATGAAAAGAAGACCGATGACCGCTCTTTTGAACGATCATCGGTTTCATGTTTATATGGTAACTTCTTTAAGGCAAGAAAAATCCTCCGATTTTGCACAGACGCAACAGCAGTATCCGTCATCGGTAAAATATTCTTTAAAGCTGAAGTCATCCGTTATACCGTTTTTCCGAGTAACAAAAATACTTCCGTTTTCGAGTGATATGCAAAAATCCCTGAGCGGTAAAGAAAAGCCCCGCCCCGTGGCCTTGATGTAGCTTTCCTTTAATGTCCACATACGAAAAAAAAGAATACGGCGTTCATTTTCATCGGAAATTTTCGAAAGTGCCTTTGCTTCACTCTCGTGAAAAAATCTGTCTGCTATACGTAAATCAGACGATGTTATCTTCTGAACGTCACATCCTACCTCCGTATCCGATACGGCACACATCACCGTATTCCCCGAATGTGACAGATTAAAAAATATGTCGGGATGATTCACGAGGAACGGCTTTCCGTTTTCTTTTTCCGAAAACACTTCTGTTTCCGCCTTTATCCCGTGCTCTGAGAGTGCAATTCGAAGCAGCTCCCATGCTCCGACGGACCGACATTTATCTTCGAAAATGCTCAGTCTGTCCGTTTTTTCACGGCGAAACAAGGGAAGCTTTTCATATCTTTTCATAAACTCATTCTCATCCGAAAGAGTATCGGTTTTCGCCCTATAAACTCTTGTCAAAACAATCACCTTTTCATTCGAAAATTCAATCCGGACGTTTGCACTGTTTTTTACGATGTGATATAATATCGGAAATACGAAAGGAGGACATCATGAAGGCACAAAGCGATTTTTCACAAGGCTCGGTCAAGCGACTCATTATCGCGCAGGCTCTTCCGCTGTCTGTCGCTCAGGCCGTACACCTCCTCTATAATATTGTCGATCGTATTTATATAGGCCATCTCGAAAGCATCGGAGATCTCGCCCTCACGGGACTCGGCATCACATTTCCCGTCATCGTCATAATTGCGGCTTTTACAAGTCTTTTTTCCTCGGGCGGAACGGTACTTTTTTCACTCGCACGAGGCAAGAATAATCCCGACGAAGCAGAATTTGCTCTCGGCAATGTTTTTTCTTTACTCGCCTCGTCCTCCGTCATCCTTTTCACCGTTTGCCTCTGTCTTAAAAAGCCGATACTCTTTTTATTCGGCGCAAGCGAAGATTCCTTCTTCTATGCCGACGAATATCTGAAAATATACCTTTTCGGAACGCCTTTCTCCATGCTTGCAACAGGTCTTAACGGATTTATCAATGCTCAGGGCTTCCCTCGCATCGGTATGCTGACAACAGTTATCGGCGCCGTTATCAACGTATTGCTCGATCCCGTTTTCATTTTCGTCCTCAAAATGGGAGTCCGCGGTGCCGCTCTCGCCACCGTAATCAGTCAGTCTGTTTCCGCCGTATGGGTGCTGAGCTTTCTTCTCGGCAAAAAAGCCGTTATCCGTCTTAAAGCAAATCGTTTGCGTATCTCGCGCCGACGTTTATCCGAAATAGTATCACTGGGCTTTCCCGGTTTTGTCATGCAGGGCACCAACAGCCTTGTCCAGATTGTCTGCAATAATCAGCTTCAACATTACGGCGGAGATCTTTACGTCGGAATTATGACTGTTCTCATGTCGGTCAGAGAAATGATAAGCGTTCCCATGACTTCAATCAGTCAGGGCTCTCAGCCCATTCTCGGCTTCAATTACGGTGCAAAACAGTACGAAAGAGTCAAGGAAAGTATACGTTTTTCGACAGTTCTCGGAGGCTTATATACGCTCATCGCGTGGGGCATCGTCATGCTCTTTCCGAAACAGCTCATCTCGATCTTTTCCGATAATCCGAATACCGTCACCATCGGTGCAGAAATGCTCAACATCTACTTCTTCGGTTTTGTTTTCATGACTTTCCAGTCAGCGGGACAGACAACATTCCTTTCTCTCGGGAAAGCAAAACAGGCCATATTCTTTTCACTTTTCCGAAAAGCAATCATCGTGGTGCCTCTGACATTACTTCTGCCATCTGTCGGATTCGGTGTTGAAGGCGTTTTCCTCGCTGAGCCTATATCAAATGCCGTCGGCGGTCTTGCCGCCTTCACCGCCATGTGGTTTATGATTTACAGAAAGCTGTAAACCGCGGTATTCGCTCGGAGTAATCCCCATTATTTCCTTGAAATTTCTGTTGAACGACCTGAGTGATCCGTATCCGCTCTCTGTCGCACACTCTATCACCGACAACTCTTTGTTTTTCAGCAAATATCCCGCATGATTGATTCTGCATACATTGACATATTCATTATACGAAATACCGACGATTCTTTTGAAATACCGTGACAGATAATCGTAATTATAACCGATTTCCGCCGACAGCTCATGCAGTGAACATTCACTCTTAAAGTTGTTTTCGACAAAAACAAATATCTGCGACAAAAGTCCGTCATTGTCTTTTTCCGTCGGCAGGTACTTCGCCTTCTCCTCAAACGATGCACAGACAAGATATAAAAGACCTTTTATCTTTGATTTCGGAGAATCGTCACGGAGTTCTTGCAGTCTGTCCTTAATATATCCGTCAAGCTTCAGACTGTTGTCGGACGGTACGGAATTTACCGTTTTGGAGCTGAATGCTTCAATCAGCTTCGGAGAGAAAATAAACAGCATATGCTTCGAATTATCGGACTCAAGCGAATGTATCTGATTCGGAAAAATGAGCAGTGCATCATTTTCATACAGAGAGTAAATTTTGTTCCCGACACTGATTTTCATTTTCCCCGACAGCAACACTATCAACTCGAAGCAGCGATGCAGATGAGGCGGAAAGCTGAAATTTTCGCCCGTTTCACACCGTAAATATTCGGATGACTCGAGATGGTGAAGCTGATAAAACATAACGACCTCTCAAAAATCAGATTTTGTCCTTTTATCATACTGTATATGGCGAGAAAAGTCAAATAATTTCCGTTACAATAAAAACGAGGTGGTAAAATGAATTACTATATCGGCGTTGATCTCGGCACCTCTTCGATGAAGCTCATGCTTCTTTCCGATGACGGTTCAATCATCAGTACAAAAAGCCTTGACTACAAGGTTTCATATCCGAGGCCCGGCTGGAGTGAACAGTCCCCCGAGGACTGGTGGAAGGCTCTCGAAGAAGGCTTGCCTTCTCTCTTAAAGGATATCGACAGCACTCTCGTCAGAGGCATAGGCGTTGCCGGTCAGATGCACGGCTCCGTGGTTCTTGACAGCGACGACAACGTTCTGCGCCCCGCAATTCTCTGGAACGACGGCAGGACGGCAAAACAGACCGAATATCTCAACGAGGTAATCGGCACGGATAAGCTCTCCGAGTACACCGCAAATATCGCTTTTGCAGGATTCACCGCTCCGAAGCTTCTCTGGCTTTTCGAAAACGAAAAGGAGCTTTTCAAAAAAATCGACAAAATCATGCTTCCGAAAGACTATATAAACTACCGTCTTACCGGGGTTCACGCCTGCGATTATTCCGACGCTTCGGGAATGTTGCTTCTCGATGTCAGAAATAAACGCTGGTCAAAGGAAATGCTCGACATCTGCTCTCTTTCCGAATCTCAGATGCCGAAGCTTTTTGAAAGCTTCGAAACTATCGGCACCGTTCTTCCCGAAATCGCATCGAAATTCGGGCTTCGCGACGATGTCCGTGTAGTTGCAGGTGCAGGCGACAACGCTGCCGCCGCTATCGGTACGGGAACTGTCGGAGAGGGCAAATGCAACATTTCTCTCGGCACATCGGGCACCGTATTCATTTCATCGGAAAGCTTTTCCGCACCCGAGAGCAAGGCCATACATTCCTTTGCTCATGCCGACGGCGGTTTTCATCTGATGGGATGTATTCTTTCCGCCGCGTCGTGCAACAAATGGTTCTGTGAAGAGATACTGAAAACCGACGACTACGCTTCCGTTGAAGCAAATGTCGATCTTAAAAAATCTGCCGAAAACGATCTCTTTTTCCTTCCGTATCTCATGGGGGAACGAAGTCCCGTCAACGATACCGATGCCACGGGACTTTTCATCGGATTGCGTCCCGATACTACGCGCGAAGCTATGTTTGCCGCCGTGCTTGAAGGCGTTTCCTTCGCCATCCGCGACAATATAGAAATTGCGAAAAAGCTCGGAATCGGTATTACGGAGAGCGGACTTTGCGGCGGCGGTGCAAAATCGAAGCTGTGGCGCCGTATGCTTTCATCCGTTCTCAACATCCGTTTGTGTCTTCCCTCCTCCGAAGAAGGTCCCGGCTACGGCGGTGCCATACTCGCCATGGTCGGTGCAGGTGAATACGGCAGTATCGATGAATGTATGAAAAAATTCATATCCGTCAGAGAAACCGTTGATCCCGATGAGGAGCTTGTTTCCCTTTATGAAACCAAGTACCGCAAATTTACGAAGATTTATCCTGCTGTCAGGCAGTTATACAAAGATATAAAGGAGTAAAAACATGAGCGAGATTTTCAAAGACATTCCAAAAATCAGATACGAAGGCAGTAAAAGCCGTAATCCCCTTTCATTCAAATATTATGATCCCGACCGTGTTATTCTCGGCAAGACCATGAAGGAGCATCTTCCCTTTGCCATGGCGTGGTGGCACAATCTCTGTGCGGCGGGTACCGATATGTTCGGAAGAGATACAGCCGACAAGTCCTTCGGTGCCGAAAAAGGTACAATGGAGCACGCAAAAGCCAAGGTCGATGCAGGCTTCGAATTCATGACGAAGCTCGGCATAGAATACTTCTGCTTCCACGACGTTGACATCGTTCCCGAAGCCGATGACATCAAGGAAACTAACCGCCGTCTTGATGAAATTACAGATTACATTCTCGAAAAAATGAAGGAAACGGGTATCAAGTGCCTCTGGGGAACAGCAAACATGTTTTCAAATCCCCGTTTCATGAACGGTGCAGGCAGCACCAACTCTCTCGATACGTACTGTTTTGCCGCTGCTCAGATCAAAAAAGCAATTGAGCTCACAGTAAAGCTCGGCGGTAAAGGCTATGTTTTCTGGGGCGGAAGAGAAGGCTACGAAACCCTCCTCAACACCGACGTAAAGTTCGAACAGGAAAATATCGCAAGACTCATGAAAATGGCAGTCGAATACGGTCGTTCAATCGGATTCGAGGGTGATTTCTACATTGAGCCTAAGCCGAAGGAGCCGATGAAGCATCAGTATGATTTCGATGCCGCAACAGCTATCGGCTTCCTTCGCCGGTACGGACTCGATAAGGATTTCAAGATGAACATCGAAGCCAACCACGCAACTCTTGCAGGACACACCTTCCAGCATGAGCTTCGCATCAGCGCCATCAACGGCATGCTCGGCTCAATCGATGCTAACCAGGGAGATTATCTCCTCGGCTGGGATACCGACGAATTCCCGTTTGACGTTTACGAAAGCACCCTTTGCATGTACGAAGTTCTTAAAGCGGGCGGACTTACGGGCGGTTTCAATTTCGATGCAAAAAATCGCCGTCCCAGCAACACGTACGAGGACATGTTCTACGGCTTCATTCTCGGAATGGACACATTCGCACTCGGCCTTATAAAAGCTGCCGAAATAATCGAAGACGGTCGAATCGATGAATTTGTAAAGACGCGCTACGAAAGCTTCAATTCCGAACTCGGCAGGAAGCTTCTGAGCGGTCAGACCACTCTCGCGGAGCTTTCCGCCGTTGCCGAAGAAATGGGCAATGTAAAAAATACCGCAAGCGGACGTCAGGAAAACCTCGAAAGCATTGTAAATTCTATTCTGTTTTCATAAAACGCATAAATGTCGGGCTGTATCAACAACATCTGTTTTGATGTTTTGATACAGCCCATTCATATTATTTCTTCAAATATATTCTGATTACAAATTCAACGGGTGTCGTAATCTTCGGCAGCTTCGAAAGCTTCGCTTCCCCCGAAAGTGCCGTTTTGTACGCATACGGTGTCATTTTATAAAGATTCATGACATCTTCGTTTTCCACGGTTATATCGTATTTCAGCACCTTTTCATGCTGTAACACAAAAAAATCACTTTGCAGTATGGGAACGGTGTTTCGGTACGGTGTTTCGTAGAGAACACTTTTAAGTCCCATGAGATGGTCTTCGCCCGGTAAAACATCAATCATGATTCCGTCTTTTTTCAGTATCCTCGAAAACTCACGGTCGTTCATCGGCGCAAAAAGATGCGTCAGTGTCGAAACGCTTTCATCGATTACGGGAATTCTGTTGAGTCCCGCGACAAAAAACTCCGCTTTCTTCTCGCTTTTTGATGCAAGACGTATCATGTCCTTGGCAATATCAAAGCCGTAAACTTCTCTTTTTTCTCCCGTCATACGCGATGTGTAGTACCCTTCACCGCAACAAGCGTCAAGCACCGTGCCGTCCGTCAGGAGAGATGCGGTTTCCGCCGCCAAAGGCTCATAGTGGCCCGACGACAGAAAAGCTCTTCTCGCACGGCAGCTTTCGGGACTGTCCCCCGGAGTTTTGCTTTTGTGCTGATGTGATAACAGCAGATTCAGATATCCTTCTTTTGCTCTGTCGAAGCTGTGGGAATTCTGACAGATGCAGGTTTTCTCATTAATTTCCAGTTTTCCTCCGCATACGGGACACGATAAAATACTCATTCTTTTCCTCGTAAAAGAGGGCTTCTTCATCTCTATGAAAAAGCCCTCTCGTAAAAATTTTATTCAAAATGAACAAGCTCGTTTTTGGCTGCCGATTCGAAGACCGCCTCGATAACCTTTACAAGTCTGCGCTGCTGATCGTGAGTTACAAGGATAGGCTCCTCGCCGTTGAGAGCAGCAACAAGATTGTGATAGTAAGAACTCCAACCTGTTTCAACACCGTCTTTGGGAAGCTCAAACTCCTTGATTGTATCGTCATTTCTGGGTGCCATGGTCTTCGTGATGCCTGCACCTGCAACTACGGGTGCTACATCGTACTTTTCAAAGTCCATAACCTTGACGAGTTTTCCGTTAAGATCCCAGTCCTCGATGAGTGCAGAACCGTTTTCGCCGAGAACGTACCATCTCGGAAGTGAGATGAAGTTGTTGGTGTTGATCTCGATGATCCACTCCACACCGTTTTCGAAACGGAAAATTGCCGTAAATCCGTCATCGCATTCATCGTTGGTTACATAAGTCATGGAAGCGTAAACCGTCAGCAGGCGTACATCTCTCATGACGTCAAGCATCTGGTCGATCATATGAACGCCCCAGTCGAGAAGCATTCCGCCTCCGTGTTCTTTTTCGCCTCTCCAGCCCGAAGGAATACCTCTCGAGCCCTGAACACGTGATTCAAATCTGTAAATATTACCGAGGGAATTCTGTTCAATGATCTTTCTGATTACAAGATAATCACTGTCGAAACGGCGATTCTGGTGAACCGTGAAAAGCTTACCGTTCTTTTCTGCGGCAGCAATCATTCTTTCAAGAGATTCGCTTGTCATTGTAACAGGTTTCTCACTGATGACATTCTTTCCTGCGTTAAGAGCCGCAATAACGATTTCCTCGTGGAAGTCGTTGGGTGTCGCGACAACGACAACATCAATGCTCTCATCGCTGAGAAGCTCTTCACGTGTATTGTAGTACCTGATGCCTCTTTCGGCAGCAACCTTATGTCTTTCCGGATCGATATCGTATACACCGATAAGCTCGATTCCGTCTACTTCAATCATTTTTTTCGTGTGGAAACCGCCCATGCCGCCATATCCGATTACCGCACCGCCAAGAGTTTTCTTTGCCATAACTTAAAACTTCCTTTCTCAGATCCACCACATTTCACCGACATTTTCGGTGATGAGAACATCTTTAAGCAAATTAACCGCTTTCGTGAGTCCTTCGTTCTGACTCATAAGGCTGTCCTCGTGTTCAATAGAAATCGCATAATCGTATCCGACCATACGAAGATTGGAAATAATATCTTTCCAGTAAGACGCGTCGTTTCCGTAACCGATTGAACGGAAAATCCACGAACGGTTTATCTCGTCTGCATATGACTTTGTATCGAGAACACCGTTTACCGACGTGTTGATATCATCAATCTTTGTATCCTTTGCGTGGAAATGGAAAATTGCGGGACCTAACTTGCGGATACACGCAACCGGATCCATTCCCTGCCAGATAAGATGACTGGGATCGAAGTTTGCTCCGATCTCGGGACCGACCGCCTCACGAAGACGAA
This sequence comes from Acutalibacteraceae bacterium, assembly GCA_045537495.1. Lineage (GTDB taxonomy): Bacteria > Bacillota > Clostridia > Oscillospirales > Acutalibacteraceae > UBA1425. The sequence goes on along the minus strand of JAZSPN010000031.1, from coordinate 2,371 downwards.
GCAGAGTTTCCGTATTGTAAACACAGAATCCGGGGTGAAGCTCAAGGGCAATCTTATTGACGGAGTGCGCCTTTGCAAAGGTCACGAGATCCTTCCAGTAGGGAATAAGAACTTCGTTCCACTGCCAATCGAGAATTTCGCCGAAATCATTGGGCCAGGGGCATGTTACCCAGTTGGGATACTTTGCACCCTCATAATCTCCGGGACAGCCCGAAAATGTATTTATCTGTCCGATTCCGAGTTTTTCCGCAAGCAGAATTGTATTGCGGATAACGCGGTCATATTCGGCAGCAGTTTCTTTGTTGGGATGTACGGGGTTTCCATGACAGCTCAACGCACTGATTTCAAGACCGTACTTCTCGAGAGTCGCCTTGAATTCATTGAATTTTTCTTCATCGTTAAGCAATACTTCGGGATCTGCATGAGCATTTCCGGGATAGCCGCCGCATCCGATCTCAACCATCTGAATTCCGAGTGACTTGAAATATTTGCAAGCCTCTTCAAACGGCAAGTTGCTCAGAAGTGTTGTAAATACACCGAGTTTCATACGCTGCCTCCTTATGCGTTCTTCTTGAAAAATTCCATGCTGCGGGCAATATCCTGAAGTCCCGTCGGAACGGGATCGTCATTCTCAAGAATAACCCATTCAAGTCCGATATCTTTTGCCGCTCTGAGCGAATCAACAACAGTGCCGTTGCCCTCGCCGAGTGCCTTGGGCTTGCCGTCAATACCGTCCTTGATGTGAAGGTGTACAATGCGGTCTTTATTCTCCGTGATGTAGCTGTAATTATCTACACCTGCATGGAAGCTCCAGTATGTATCCACTTCGAGATAAGCATCCTTCGCGATGAGATTCTGTGCAATCTCTCCGTCGATTTCAATTTTGAATTCGTCACTGTGGTTATGATAATAGAACTTGATGCCCTCTTTTTCGCCGATTTCGTTTGCACGGCGGTAAATGTTACGAAGATTTTCGATGTCCTCCGCGGTGCTGTGAGGCGCTCCGCCGACACCGTAGCAATCCATGCCGAATGTCTTTGCAACTTTAATGGCATCATAAATCTTCTCATCTGTATCGAAAGAACTCATGGGACAGTGACATCCGACCGCGACGAGTCCCGCTTCGTCAAGCGCTTTCTTTACAACGGCAGGCTCAAGATCGCACCAGCCTGCAAATTCAACGCCGTCAAATCCGAGTGCCTTAACCTCTTTGAAAAGGCTTAAAAAGCCTTCTGCATCCTCATAGTCACGTCTGAGTGTATATAACTGTACTGCGTATTTCATTTTCTGCACCTCGATTAATCAAAGTATACGGGTTTGCCTGTGTTTGCAGATTCATAAATTGCTTCAAGGATCTGTGTAACCACGAGAGCCTGAGAAGCCTTGGTGGGAACTTCCTTATCGTTGATGACTGCATCGATCCACGCTCTTGCTTCAAGCTCTGCGGGTGTTCCCTTTCCCGAGCCCTCGAAGAACGCTACTCCGCCCGTGCTGAAATCGGGCTTTTCGATAACCTGGCGGTTATTCTTTACATAGTTTACGGTAAGTCCGTCAAGAAGGTCTGCACCCGCCTTGTCACCCGCAAGAAGGCAAGTGGCTTCGTTGGGTTCTGCAATATTGAGTGCCCAGCTTGATTCGAGGCTGATGGTTGCGCCGTTTTCCATAACGATGAAACCGAAAGCAGAGTCCTCAACCGTGTATTCCTTCGGATCCCAGTCGCCCCATGCGTTTGCAGTGTTTGTCTGGTCGCCGAGTTTCTTATACTTTGTACCTACAACCATCTTCGGCTTGTAGTTGTCCATCATCCAGAGTGTAAGGTCAAGTGCATGTGTTCCGATATCGATAAGGGGACCGCCGCCCTGCTCATATTCGTTGAGGAATACGCCCCACGTGGGAACGGCTCTGCGGCGAAGAGCAATTGCTCTTGCATAGTAAATCTCACCGAGTTCTCCGTCAAGACAAATCTGTTTGAGATACTGAGAATCTCCGCGCCAGCGCTGCTGATAACCGATTGTAAGCTTTTTGCCGGTACGTTCGGAAGCTTCAAGCATCGCCTTTGCCTCGGCATACGTCTTCGCCATGGGCTTTTCGCACATAACGTGCTTGCCCGCTTCGAGTGCATCTATTGTAATAAAGCTGTGTGAGCGATTGGGTGTACATACATGAACAACATCGATTGATTCATCTTTAAGAAGCTCTTTGTAATCAACATAAACCTTTGCATCCTCTGTTCCGAACTTCTTTGCCGATGCAACGGCCTTTTCTTCTATGATATCGCAGAACGCAACCATCTCGACCTCTTCAATCTTTGCAAGAGAGGTCATATGCTTTCCGTTTGCAATACCACCGCAACCGATAATTCCGACTTTAA
>JAZSPN010000117.1:0-42020 GCA_045537495.1 Acutalibacteraceae bacterium | reverse complement strand
CACCGGTATGTAGGAACAGAGTAAAACAATACAAAGAAGGCACGAACAAAGTCTTTTGATGTTTTTCATAGTTAATGAACTTCCTTTCTGTTTTCTGATTGAGGATAGACGAACTGTTTTGAGTAACAGTTCAACAAAACTAAAACCAAACAATATGTATGACGCTTGCCAAAACCACATCCTTTATACAGATATTGCAGTAAAAAGTATATTACAATCAGTGCAGTCAGATAAAAATAACTAAGATTGACATATTGTACTAAAATATTACTACAAAAAGGATTATATCAGTAAATTTCTTCTGTGTCAAGGTTGCTTTACTAAAAAATTGGTAAAATAACCTAAGAGAGGAAGTGGTAGCTTTGAATCGTATCAGGGATTTGCGTGAGGACAGAGATTTAAGGCAGATAGATGTTGCGAAAGCGACGGGGATAGACCAGAAGACTCTTTCTAACTATGAAACAGGAAAGACTAACCCGGACAGCTATGCGATAATAAAGTTATGTGATTTTTTTGGAACAAGTGCGGATTATCTTATCGGAAGAACGGATGAGAAATCTGAGAGAATAGATGAGATTAAAAGAAAAATCTGTGACGTACAAAGAACTTTAAATGAGATACTTTCAGAAATGAACGGCATTTAACAAAGGAGAAAAGCAACAACCTCGGGTCACGAAACAGATCCGAGGTTGTTTTAAAAGATTATATAAAAATCCGGCATTAACAACATTTGTTGATGCCGGATTTTAAACTGTCTGTTATGATTTTACCAGAACATTCCGTTGAAATAATCGAACGGATCAATCATCTGGGGTGCCTGAGTGGTGGTTTCTTCTTCTGTTACCTTCTTTTCTTCGACAAGCTTTACCTTGACGTCGAATTCCGTTATCTGATAATTGTTGTCGATTCTGCAAAGAGTCAGAGTGATTTCCTCGCCGACCTTGCCTTTTTCGATTCTGTCGAGAAGGACGTCAGGCGTAGTCATGTCTTCACCGTCAACGGCGATGATCATGTCGTACTGCTTCGCCTCTGTATTTGCAAGAGCGCTGTCGGAATTGATTTCCGTAATGATGAGTGAACCCGAGGGAAGTCCCTTTATCTTGATGATCATGCTGTACTGCTGATAATTGATAGCCTCGGTGTAGGTAATGCCGAGCTTGGGACGGTTGGGAACATATCCGTAGGCGGCAAGATTGTTGATGATGGGCTGAGCGGATTTTATGGGAATAGCGAAGCCCATTCCTTCGTATTCGGTATCAATGATTTTGAGCGAGTTGATACCGATGATCTGACCGTATTCGTTTACGAGAGCACCGCCCGAGTTGCCGGGGTTGATAGCAGCGGTGTGCTGAATACAGATCATTGTATAGGTACTCTGGACTGAACGGTCGATGGCGGAAACGACACCGTCCGTGAATGAGCCGAAGAATTCTGTACCGCCGGGATTGCCGATTGCATAAACGGGATCGCCGACGCGAAGTGATGAGGAATCACCGAATTCTGCAAGATCAAGACCGGTAGCTTCGATTCTGATGACACCGAGGTCGGTTTTCGCATCGGCACCGATAAGCTCCGCATCGTACTGAGTGCCGTCTTCCGTCTGTACGGTGTAGCTGTATCCTGCGCCGCTGACAACGTGCGCACAAGTGATGATGTACGTGTATTTTCCGCCGTCATCTTCCTTCCAGAGGACACCGGATCCTTCACTTGCGATACCGCCCGAATTATTGGAATAAACAATAATTGCAACAACGGAGGGTTTTACCTTTTCGGCAACCTCAGCGGGTGAGAGGGCTTTTGAGGAGCCGGGACTCGGCTCAAGCTGAAGAACGGGAGCGTTTTCATCGGTTTCTTTGTTGTCCTCGAAAACGGCCTGTGTTTCTCTTGAAATAAAAGCGTCATTAGTGCCGATGGTCCTTCTGACGACAAATGAAACAGCACCGAAAACGACTCCGATAAATACTGCGGCAGCAAGAATTATAAGGAAAATAAGAAGTCCCTTTTTCTTTTTCTTCGGGGGCTGAGGAGGAGTTGCGGGGGCGCCGTACATATTTGCGTTGTAGTTGTTGTAGCCGTAGTAAGGATTCTGTCCCACGGGAGGCTGCTGATACGGCTGAGAATATGCGCCGTTCTGATTATAATTGCCGGCGTATGCACCGTTTCCGTTTCCGAAGTCAGGCGCCGAGGGCTGTTCAGGCTGTGCATAAACAGTTTCTTCGGAAGAGGGTGCTTCAACATCGGAAGCACTGCTTACTTCTTCATAAACATCAACTGTTGCAGTATCTTCCGAAACAGTGGCAAAGTCGTCGGCGGGCAACGGAGTATGGTCTGTGTTTTCGGGGGTTAACTGATCTTTCTGAAAATCTTCACTCATAAAAAATTCCCTTTCACATTATTATAATTATATTATAATACTTATTTTTTAATAAGTTATAAACACTGCGTTAAAGTTTTACTCGTCGGGTGAAATTTTTTCTCTGTCTGCGGGAAGCCAGAAGGAAAATTCCGTATAACGGTTTTCTACGCTGTTGGCAGTTACTCTGCCTCCGTGCATTTCGACGATGCTTTTTACAAGGTAAAGTCCGAGTCCCGCACCTTTAACGTCGTAGCTGCGCGACTTATCGACCTTGTAGAAGCGTTCGAAAACCTTCTGAAGCTCCTCGGAAGAAATACCCTTACCCGTATTTCTTATGGTGACATAGACTTTTTGCATATCGTTTGCAACATCAAAATATATCTCACCGTTTTCGGGAGTGAATTTTACGGCGTTGTCGATGAGGTTGTAGACTACCTGAGTCAACATATCTTCATCGCCGTAAACGGTGGTGGGCTTCATATTTTCGAGTCCCGATATGTTAAGGTGACGTGATTCGATGATCTGCTCAAAACCGAGAGTTACTCTGAATACCATGTCGCTGATATCAAATTCACGGCACGAAAGTCCTAATTCGCCCGCTTCGATTTTCGACATGTTGAGCATGCTTGTGACAAGTCGTGACAGGCGTTTGACTTCATCGGAAACAATCGAGAGATAATAATCGTGTTTGTCCTCGGAAATGGTACCGTCGAGAATACCGTCGATGAAGCCTCCGATGGTTGTCATGGGAGTTTTCAGCTCGTGGGAAACATTCGCGACGAAGCTTCGCCGTGACGATTCGAGAGAGGCAAGAGCTTTTGCCATGGCGTTGAATGCGGTCGCAAGCTCCGTCATCTCGTTATTTCCGCGCACGGTTACACGTTTGCTGAAATCGCCGTTTGCGTAACTTTTGGTGGCGTCCGACATCTGACGCATCGGTTTTGTCAGCTCATACGACATGAGGTAAACGGCAATGAAGGCTATCGCGAGAGTAACCAGTGCGGAAAGCAGGAACATTCTGAAAAGAGTCAGGATGTACGGCTTGAAGCTTGCACTGACGGGTTGCATTCCGACGATAATGCCGACATCGGTGTCGTCGAGCTTTATGAGCGACATGTACACGAAGTTGTTTTCGCTTACGGTATTTTCGAGAGTGGAAATACCGCTGTACGGAGCGCTTTTAAGACTTTGAACAACATTGGGTGACAGATTGATTTTTCTGTGAATAATACAGTCGCCCGTGAAAAGATTCATGTCGTTGCGCTGCATTTCGCGGCAATAAATGACTTTGCCGTTCATATCGCATATGAAAAAATCGGCAGAAACGGCATCGGAAGCCGCTACAAGATTGTTGCAGATGATAAGGGCAGTACTGGAAGGATACTGACGTGCGTAATCGGAGTCAACAAGCTGTACGACCGAAGCCGAAACTCTTTCGGCATTTTTTGATAAAAGATCGATTTTTTCGTCTTCCCAGTAATTTCGGACAAATACTCCGAGAGAAGCACCCATTACTATAAAAGATACTATAAGTAACAGAATGAATACCGCAAAGTATTCGCGAAACAGAACGGAAGTGCGGACTCTTTTGAATCTAACCATCGAAAACAGTTCCCTTCCGAAAATCAGTCTTTCGTTTCAAATTTATAGCCTACGCTCCAGACTGTGCGAAGATCCCATTTGTCGGAAACACCTTCAAGCTTTTCGCGAAGGCGCTTTACGTGAACGTCAACCGTTCTGGAAGAATCACCGAAGTAATCAATTCCCCACACGGCATCGAGAAGCTGATCTCTCGTAAAGACTCGGTTGGGATTGCTGGCGAGGTGATAGATAAGCTCAAGCTCTTTCGGCGGAGTGTCGATCTTTTCACCGTTAACACGAAGCTCATAGTTGGTGAGATTTATAACCAGTTTGTCGAAGCGGACTTCCTTGACATCGCTGTTATCGGAAGAGCCCGACGTTCTGCGTAGAACAGCCTTGACTCTTGCCACAATTTCTTTTGTATCGAAAGGCTTCGTTACGTAGTCGTCTGCACCGAGTTCAAGACCGAGGACCTTGTCGAAGGTTTCTCCTTTTGCAGTCAGCATGATGATGGGAGTGTCGGAGGTTTTGCGGATTTCTCTGCACACCTGCCAGCCGTCAAGCTGAGGAAGCATAATGTCAAGGAGTATGAGAGCAGGTCTTTCGTTGCGGAATTTGTCGATTGCCGTCATTCCGTCGTTTGCGATAACGACGTCGTAACCGTCTTTTTCCAGGTACAGACGAAGCAATTCGCAAATATTGGTATCGTCATCAACGACGAGAATTTTTTCTGTTGCCATGGTATACCCTCCTTATTTGACATCATTATAATATAAGCTGTTAAACAGGCTGTTATTGAAATATTACGGTTTTATGAATTTTGAGCTTATTTTGTAAAAAATTTAAAGGAAGTTCTCGATTTAAAGGGCTCATTTGCCTTGAAAAGACAACTCGGGAATTCGGGGCGGTTGGGAGTGTCGGGATAATACTGAGTTTCAAGACAGAAGCCCGCATGCTTGTACATCGCGAGGTTTTTCTTGCCGAGAGTGCCGTTGAGGAAATTTCCCGTATAAAGCTGAACGCCCGGCATATCGGTATAAACCTCCATCGTGATACCGCTTATCGGTGAGTGAGCGGTAATGGAAGCGCCGTCCGTTTTGTCGAGGCAGAAATTGTGATCGTAGCCTCTGCACATCACGAGTTGATCGTCATCGTCACAAATATCCTTGCCGATCGCCTTTTCTTCTCTGAAATCAAAGGCAGTTCCTTCCACGGGACGAAGCTCACCCGTCGGAATACTGTTTTCGTCGGTGGGGGTATAGTGAGAAGCGTTGATTTTCAGAACCGTGCCGAGAACATCTCCGCTGTCGAATCCGCCGAGATTGAAATATGCGTGATTGGTAAGGTTTATGTAGCTGTCCTCGTCACAGACGGCAGTGTAATCGAGAATAAGCTCATTGTCGTCGGTAAGAGTGTAGATGACGGAAGTTTTAAGAGTTCCGGGGAAGCCTTCCGAGCCGTCGGGGCTTATAAAGGACATTTCGACGGAATTCTCCGAAACAACCTTTGCATCCCAGAGGGCGTTGGACATCTCTCCTCCGCCGTGAAGGCAGGTGATACCTTTTTCGTTCTTTGTGACTTCATATTTCTTTCCGCCGATCTCAAAAGAGCCGTTCGATATACGGTTTGCGTATCTGCCGACAAGGACACCCTGATAGTCCGAACGTTCTTCGAAGCCCTCGACGGTGTCAAATCCGACAAGGATATCCTTCGTGTTGTTATGCTTGTCCTTTATTCTGAAAGACTGGAGAGTACCTCCGTAAGTGATGAGAGTAGCACTCACGGAGTTTTTGTTTGTAATGCAATAAGAATAAACATCTCTGTTGTCTTTTGTAGTTCCGAAAATTCTTTTTTCAATTCCCATCAGAATACTCCTCGATTTTTTATGTGAATGTTAATTATACTCGAAATACGATTTGAATCCCTTATATGCCATATAAACGTCAAGCTTCGAAACGACTTCATAGGGTGAGTGCATGGAAAGAACGGGAACACCGACATCAACAACGTCAACGTCAAGGTTTGCAATATACTTTGCAACCGTTCCGCCTCCGCCTGCATCGACTTTTCCGAGTTCACCGTGCTGCCAGACAACGTTTGCGCCGTCGAAAACAGTTCTGACGAAGCTCATAAACTCTGCAGAAGCATCGGAAGTGCCCGCCTTGCCTCTGGCGCCCGTATATTTTGTGACGACGATGCCTCTGTTGACAAAAGCGGAATTTTTCTTTTCGTATACAGAGGGGAAGGTAGGATCAAAAGCGGCATTTACATCGGCAGAAAGACACGTAGATGCACTGAGTACTCTGTAGCCTTCGCTGCCTTCCGATTTTGCAATATCCTCGATAAAGTATTTAAGGTAAGAGGAGTTGAGTCCCGTGTTGCCGTCACTGCCCGTTTCTTCCTTGTCCGTCAGTACGGAAATGCAGGTGTATTCGGGGTCCGTGATATCGAAAGCCGCCATAGCCGCGGGATATGCACATACTCTGTCATCGTGACCGTAACCGCCGATAAGGCTGCGGTCGAAACCGATATCGGAAACGGGCATGGCGGGAACCATTTCAAGCTCTGCGGAAACGAAATCTTTTTCGGTAATACCGTATTTGTCGTTGAGAAGCTTTAAAATGTGAAGCTTTACAAGCTCTCCGCCCTTGTCGTTTGTGATAGGTCTGCTGCCGACAACGATATTGAGCTCTTCACCCGTAATACCGCCTGCAAGAGTTCTCTTCATCTGCTCTTCGCCGAGGTGGGGAAGAAGGTCTGTTATGACAAATTTCGGCTCATCGTCGTTTTCGCCGATGTTAACCTGAACACAGCTTCCGTCGGCTTTATAGATGACACCGTGAAGAGAAAGCGGAATTGCCGTCCACTGATACTTTTTGATACCGCCGTAGTAATGTGTTTTGAAAAGTGCCATCTCTTCATCTTCATAAAGAGGGGCGGGTTTAAGATCGATTCTGGGAGAGTCAATGTGTGCGGCGGCAATTCTGACACCCTCTTTGCAGGGCTTTTTGCCGAAAACGGCAAGAATTATCGATTTATCTCTGTTGATGCGATATACCTTTTCACCGGCGGAATACTTCTTTTCACAGTCATATTCCGAAAAGCCGTTTGCCTTTGCGGCTTCTGCAAAATATGTGACGGATTCGCGTTCCGTTTTGCAGAGGTTGAGATATTTTTTATAGCCTTCACAGAAATCGTCGGCCGATTTGATTTCTTCCGCTTCGATAAGCTTACAAGCGTGCTTGGGTGAGTATGTCAATTCGTCGGTAAGCTGTTCGATGATGCTTTTTTCTTCCATGATTATTGTCCTTTCGGTTTAATATAAGTTTTCATATATCTGTACGGCACGTTTGATTTTATATACATAATGTGCCGTATCTTTAAACGGAATTACGTCGAGTGTCTGCCCGTCGGAGGAATATTCCTCGTTTTTGAGCCATTCACTGACACGCCCGATGCCTGCATGATATGCGGCTATCGCTGTTTCTATGTTGTGGAATTCGTCGATCAATATTCTCAGAAGATATGTTCCGTACTCAATGCCCGTATCTTCGTTGAAAAGAACGGATACATCTTCTTCCCGTCCGAGTTTTCCGCTGAGCCACTCGTGAGTGTCGGGCATTACCTGCATAAGTCCCATGGCACCGGCATCGGAAACGGATAACGGATCAAAAGAGCTTTCGGTTCTTATGACGGCTAAAATGAGTGTCTTGTCAACCTTGTATTGTTCACTGTATTTTTCGACGGTGCTTTCATATTTTATCGGATACAGTGTTTTTAAAACGCTTTTTCCCGCAACGAAAGTCAGTGCCGTCAGAAGCGTGAGAAAGAGAATGAAAACAAACAAGGGGCGTATATGTGATGATTTTTTTCTCATCTTTTTGACCTTTCAGAAAAGTGAAGTTATTTTTTTGATTTCTTCATCGAGAGAATACGGGGGATAATTATGGATGACGATATCTGCTTTTTCGGTATAATAATCGGAATCTTTCTGAGCGTTCATGCGAAGGAGTGCCGATTCTTCCGAGATACCGTCACGTGCCATGATTCGATTAAGACGGATTTCCTTCGGCGCGGTAACAACTGCAATCAAGTCGCATTTTTCGGATATTCTGCTTTCAAACAGTGCCGCGGCATCGATGACGGCAGCCCTGAAACCGGAAGCGTGACTGATTCTGTCGAAAATGATTCTGTCTATTTCGGGGTGAGTGATGCTGTTGAGAAGCGAGAGACTTTCTTCGTCCTTGAATGCTCTTTTTGCGAGCTCACTGCGTATAAGAGAGCCGTCGGGCGACAAAATCCCGCTTCCGAAAGCGTTTGCCAGAACGGGAAGGACGGAAGAGCCCTTTTCGACGATTTCACGGGCGACGGCATCTCCGTCGGCGATGTAGAAACCGTTTTTTGAAAGAGCCGATGAAACCGTTGATTTTCCCGCACCCGTGGGACCTGTAAGACCGATGATTTTCATCGTCAGATTACCTCCGTTACCTTGAATGCGGCGGCACGAAGAAGTCGGTTCAGCACGGCCATTCCGACACCGTCACCGTTAGGACAGCGGACAAGAACGGTTCTGATACCCTCTTCATCCGCCCTTCGCAAAAGGGAGAATATGCGGTGGGCGTGTTCGGCGGAATCGTTTTCGTTTCCGAGTGAAAAGGCTCTGCAGGAAAACTCGTTCTCTTCGCCGTCAAAGCACAGCACGGCGGTGCTGTCGGGACTGTATTCGGCAGAGAGCTTTTTGCATCCCGCCAAAGAGCCTTTGACTATTAATACGTCGGCATCGGGGGAATAATGCTTATATTTCATTCCGGGAGAAGAGGGCTTTTCGCCTTCGCGAAGCTCGTTGAAAACGGCATCGTCAAGCTCGACCTCGCCGAGAACTTCACGAAGCTCAAAGAGCGTGATTCCGCCCGGTCTTAAAAGACGGGGCTTTTCCGTGCAAAGTGTAATAACGGTCGATTCCACACCGACATCACTTTCTCCGCCGTCGATGATAAGGTCTATTTTTCCGTTCATGTCGTGAAGAACGTGTTCTGCACACGTAGGACTCGGTTTTCCCGAAACGTTTGCAGACGGTGCGGCAAGAGGTACACCGGCAGCTTCGATGATTGCTCTTGCTGTCGGGTGTGAAGGCATTCTGACGGCAACCGTATCAAGTCCCGCACTGACGGTTTTGCACACGGCATCGGATTTTTTGAGTATTATCGTTAAAGGCCCCGGCCAGAATTTTTCGGCAAGCAATAAAGCCTCCTTCGGGACTTCTTTTACGAGAGGATAAAGCTCCTTCGTTTTTGCGATATGTACAATAAGAGGGTTATCCTGAGGTCTTCCCTTTGCGATGAAAATCTTTTTTACCGCATCGTCGGAAAAAGCGTTTGCGGCAAGACCGTAGACGGTTTCCGTCGGTATGGCGGCAAGTCCTCCGCTTCGGAGTGTTTCACCTATAAGAGAGAGTGTGTCGGGAGAAAAGACATCCTCTTTTTTTATAAACTGAGTTTTCATTATTACTGTTCCTTTAATTTTTCGGCAGTGTCCGCCGTTACGATTGCATCAATGAGTTCGTTCAGATCTCCGTTGAGTATTGCCTCTATTTTGTAGAGTGTGAGTCCTATTCTGTGGTCTGTGACTCTGCCTTGCGGATAGTTGTAGGTGCGGATTCGCTCACTTCTGTCACCTGTTCCGACCTGGGCTTTTCTCTCGCCCGCTATTGCGGCAGACTGTTTTTCACGCTCTGCTTCAAGGATTCTCGAACGGAGAATTTTGAGAGCTTTTTCTTTGTTTTTGTGCTGACTTCTTTCGTCCTGACACTCGACCACCGTACCCGTGGGAAGGTGAGTCACACGGATTGCGGAGTCAGTTTTGTTGATGTGCTGTCCGCCTGCACCGCTTGAACGGAATGTGTCTATCTGAAGATCTGCTTCGTTTATTTCGACATCGACTTCCTGAGCTTCGGGAAGTACGGCAACAGTTACCGTCGAAGTGTGTATACGTCCCTGACTTTCGGTTTCGGGTACTCGCTGGACACGGTGAACTCCGCTTTCGAATTTGAAACGGGAATATGCACCTTCGCCCTCAATCATAAAGCTGATTTCCTTGAAACCGCCGAGCTCCGTGTCGTTGGCATAGAGAATCTCGGATTTCCAACCGCATACCTGAGCGTACATGGTATACATTCTGTAAAGCACTCCTGCAAAAAGAGCCGCTTCCTCACCGCCGGCACCTCCGCGGATTTCGACAATGACGTTTCTGTCGTCATTCGGATCCTTGGGCAAAAGAAGAATCTTTAACTCTTCCGTGAGCGACGCCGATTTTTCTCTGGCTTCTTCATATTCTTCGAATACCATTTCACGGAAATCTTTCTCCAGTCCGCCCTCGTCAAGGAGTGTTTTGGCTTCCTCGGCGGCGGAAATGACACTTTTATATTCACGGAACTTCTCGACAAGGGGAGTGAGCTGTTTGATTTCTTTTGACAGCTTCGTGTATTCCGTCATATCGGAAATAACAGACGGATCGCATATTTTTTCGTTGAGAAGCTCATACTTTTCTTCGATGGACTGAAGTTTATCTAACATAATTTCCTCCGGGATGAATTAGTTGGAATTAAATGCATATTATATCACTGTGACTGATTCGTGCGTTCAATTTTTTTGATGTTCGGTTCTATTTTACTTCTCGGAATCATGACTTCATGACCGCATTTTTCACATCGTATGCGAAAATCCATGCCTACGCGCAGAACGTAAAAACGGTTATTTCCGCAAGGGTGATTTTTTTTACAAATAAGAACATCACCTACATTTACGTCCAAGTCAAATCACTCCCGAAATATACTATTCAGTATATTATACCATATGTTTTCAAAAAAGTATAGTTATTAAATCAATAACTTTGCATATAGATTTATTATAAATCGGAAAGGTGGGCGTCAGATGAATGTATCGCCGCAACTTAAAAAAGAGTACGTAGGATTAAAGCAGTCGGAAAGCGGATTTTATCCCGAAGGGGTTTTATACAATTCTTATTCCAACAAAAGAACGCTGTCATCGCTTTGCGGAATAAATGAGGCATACGCCGACGGAAGGACACTTGAAGGGAGAGTGACACTTTGTGACGGTGAGCATAATCTCCATGTTGATTTAGGGTGCATGAAAGGCATCATTCCGAGAAATGAGGGTGCACTCGGTATCGATGACGGGACAGTGCGGGATATTGCACTCATATCGAGGGTGAATAAACCCGTATGCTTTCGGATAATCGGATTCGAAAGAGATGAAAACGGCGCACAAAGAGCGATTCTCAGCAGAAAGGCGGTGCAGTCGGACTGTATTGAAAGCCTTGTGAGAAGCCTTGAAGCGGGAGATGTCATCGGAGCAAGAGTGACGCATCTTGAATCGTTCGGAGTGTTTGCCGATATAGGTGCGGGAATCAGTGCTCTGATGCCGATTGACAGCATTTCCGTATCACGTATACCGCATCCGTCGGTAAGATTTTCAGCGGGGCAGGACATACGTGCAGTGGTGAAGGGGATTGACGAGCAGTTGAGAGTTACGCTGTCCCACAAGGAGCTGCTCGGCACCTGGGAGCAGAATGCGGAGGAGTTTGAGGCGGGGCAGACGGTGCCGGGAATTGTAAGGTCGGTCGAGAAGTACGGGATTTTCGTTGAGCTGTCACCGAATCTTGCAGGACTTGCGGAATATTCGGAAGGAATCGAAGCAGGGGACTCCGCTTGTGTTTATATAAAGAGCATCATCCCCGAAAGAATGAAAATAAAGCTTATCATAGTCGATTCTTTTTCCGATCCGACACAGATGATGCCGATAAAATATTTCACCGAATGTACACACATTGACCGCTTCGTGTATTCCCCCGACTGTTGCGAAAAGGTGATAGAAAGTATATTTTAAAAGAAAACAGCGACCTGTACCGAATGATACAAGTCGCTGTTCTTATTTTGTCAGTCTTTTTTGATGTCTGTCCAGAGTTCACTCTGAAGGAGGCTGATTTCGGGGTTGAGGTTATAGAAAACCTCTGTGTTTTTGAGCACCTCTGCCGATGCGTAGACGATGGGATTGCCCGTGATAGAGGGATCAAGCTCTTTCTTTGCCGCGGTGTGAGGCGTTGCGTAACCGATGAGTTCGGCATTCTTTACAGCGGTAGAGGTTTCGCACATGAAGTTGATAAAAGCTTCCGCCTCCGCCTTGTGCTGAGTGTTTTTAAGAACGCACATTGAATCGACGAACATATTTGCACCCTCTTTGGGGATGAAATAGTCGATGTCGGGGTTGCCTTCCTGAATGATGAGGGCATCGCCTGCATAATAGGGAGCAACGGCGGCTTCGCCCGAGCTCATTTTGTCAAAAATCTGATCCATTACGTAGGCCTGAAGCAGAGGCTTCTGAGCCTTGAGTTCTTCGGCGGCAGCCTTCCATTCGGCGGGATTCGTCGTGTTCATGGAATAGCCGAGCTTTTTGAGAGCGATACCGAAAGCGTCGCGGGGGTTATCAAACATGAGAATCTGTCCCGAATACTTTTCGTTCCAGAGGATGTCAAGACTTTCGTCGGCAACATCGGCGGGATCGATGATGCTCTTGTTGTAAATGATAACCGTTGTGCCCCATGTGTAGGGAACGGAGTACTTGTTCTCGGGATCAAATTCGAGATTCTTGTAGTCCTCACCGATGTAGGAATAGTTGGGGATATTTGCAAAATCAAGCTCAGCGAGAAGATCCTCCTCGATCATTTTGCTTATCATGTAATCGGAAGGAATGACTACATCGTAGGATGCGGCGCCGGAGCTTACCTTGGCATACATCTCTTCATTGCTTGCATACGTGGTGTAATTGACGTTGATGTTGTATTTGTTTTCAAATTCCGAGATGACCGACATATCAATGCACTCACCCCAGTTGTAAACATTTAAAGTGACTTTGTTGCTGTTTCCCGTGCAGCCCGAGAAAGCGATAAGTGAAAAAACGATACAAGCTGTAAGAATTACGGAAAGAGTTTTTTTCATTTGTGTTCCCCCTTTTTGTTTTCGGAGCCTGTCTTACGTATATTGACCACCACCAGAAGAATCATGACGGAGAGAAAAAGAAGCGTTGACAGAGCGTTGATTTTCGGTGAATAGGGACGCTTCGTCATCGAATAGATGGTGACGGGAAGCGTCTGTGCGGAAGAACCGCTGTTGAAATAGCTTATAACGAAGTCATCGAGTGACAGCGTGAA
This sequence comes from Acutalibacteraceae bacterium, assembly GCA_045537495.1. Classification (GTDB taxonomy): domain Bacteria; phylum Bacillota; class Clostridia; order Oscillospirales; family Acutalibacteraceae; genus UBA1425. Next base: position 28,858 of record JAZSPN010000117.1, on the reverse strand, counting down.
TGCCATGATGAAGCCTGTTACGATTCCCTGCATGATCTGAGGGATGACGACTTTTATAAAAGCTTTTCCCGGAGGACATCCGAGGTCCTGAGCGGCTTCGGAAATGTTGGGATTAAGACCTCGAAGCTTCGGAAGGACTGAGAGGATGACGTAGGGAATGTTGAAGGTGATGTGCGAAATCAGCAGTGTGCCGAATCCCATTTCGAGTCCGTTGAATTTCGTGATAATGAAAACGAAGAGAATCATCATCGAAATGGCGGTGACGATATCGGGATTTACAACGGGGATGTTGTTTACCGCGAGATAAGCGCGTTTGCGGAATCCCTTCATGGAATGTATGCCGACGGAGGCGAGAGTTCCGATGATTGTAGCGATAATTGCCGATAAAAACGCTACAAGCAGAGAAATCCACAGAGATTTCAGAATGACGTCATCCTGAAACAGTTCCGTGTACCAACGAAGAGAGAATCCGCCGAAATCGGTACGGCTTTTCTTCGAGTTGAAAGAAAAGACTATCATAACGATTATGGGCGCATAGAGAAATGCAAAAACAAGGAAATTATAAGCCTTGGAAAGAATCTTCATCAGATGATACCTCCCGAGCTTTCGTCTTTGTCGAAGTGATTCATGATTGCCATAGAAATAAGAATCAGAACCATCAGAACAAGTGACAGTGCCGCACCGACGTTATAGTTTACGGTGCCGGTATTGCCGAGGAAGAAGTTTTCGATGATGTCACCGATAAGGAAGGTTTTGCCGCCGCCGAGAAGCTTGGATATGACGAAGGTGCTGACAGCGGGAACAAATACCATGGTTATTCCCGAAATGACACCGGGAAGACTCAGAGGAAGAAGAACTCTTCGGAAAACATTGAATCGGTTAGCACCGAGATCCTGAGCGGCTTCAACAGTGCTTTTTTCGATTTTTGTCAGAACGGTATATATCGGCAGTATCATGTACGGCAGAAAATTATATACCATACCGAGAACGACGGCGCCGTCGGTGTTGATCATGGAGAAGCCTTCGCCTCCGAGCATCCGTACGAATCTGTTGATGAGTCCGTTGCCCTCGAGAATCGTCATCCAGGCATAGGTGCGGATGAGGAAATTCATCCACATCGGAAGCATTACAAGCATTATCATGGTGCTCTGACGGTGCTGTTTCATTTTTGAAATAGCATAGGCAACGGGATAAGCCATGATAAGACAGATGACCGTTGAGATAAGGGCAAGCTTTAAAGATATGATAAATGTTGAGCCGTACTCGACGATGGATGACATATTTCCGAATGTGAAGTGACCGTCGGCATCGGTGAAAGCGTAGTAAACCACCAGAGCAATCGGTACAATGACAAAAATGCTCATCCAGAGAGTATAAGGTGCGGTGACAAGCTTTGAAGAAAGAGATTTAGTCTTCATTTTCCGTGCCCTCCATCTCGTAGGTGACATCGGAAAGCATTTCAAGCTCATCGCTGTAAGAGCTGTAATCTCCGTAAAGACCGGAGTATTTTGACTTTTTCATTATGTGAATGGCATCGGGCTCGACGAAAATGCCGATTTTTGTGCCTTCGCCGACATAGTCGGTAGTCTGTATCATCCACTTGAAACCGCCGACATCGACGATCATTTCAAAATGAACACCCTTGAAGGTCACGGATGTGACTACACCGCTGACCATGCCTTTGTCGATGGGGACAATATCGACGTCCTCGGGACGTATGACCACGTCGACGTTTTCTCCGACGTTGAAGCCCTTGTCGAGACAGTTGAAGGTGTGCCCCGAGAACTCAACAACGAAGTCTTCGTGCATGATGCCGTCGATAATGTTACTTTCGCCGATGAAATCGGCAACGAAGGCGTTCTTCGGTTCGTTATATATATCGATGGGAGAGCCGATCTGCTGGATAACTCCGCCGTCCATGACGACAATAGTGTCCGACATCGAAAGGGCTTCCTCCTGATCGTGGGTTACATATATAAATGTAATTCCCATTCTCTGCTGAATACTTTTGAGCTCCGCCTGCATATCCTTGCGCAGTTTAAGGTCGAGTGCTCCGAGAGGCTCATCCAGAAGAAGAACGCGGGGCTTTACGGCGAGTGCCCTTGCAATGGCAACACGCTGCTGCTGACCGCCCGAAAGGGAATTGATATTTCTGTTTTCGAATCCGCTCAGGTTTACAAGCGATAGCATCTCCGTAACGATTTCTCTGATTTCGGGCTCCTTCATTTTCTTTATGCGAAGACCGAACGCAATATTTTCGTAAACGTTGAGATGCTGGAAAAGCGCGTAACGCTGAAAAATGGTATTGACCTGTCGTTTGTGCGGTGGCATTTTGGTAATATCCTTACCGTCGAAAATAACCTTACCCTCATCAGGCTCAAGGAATCCGCCGATAATTCTGAGCGTAGTTGTTTTGCCGCAACCCGAAGGTCCCAGCAAAGTAATAAATTCCTTGTCGTTGATATAAAGATTCAAATCATTGAGAATCTGTTCTCCGTCAAAGGAGATAGAAATGTTTTTCAAATCAATGATGCGGTTATTTTCCAATTATGCTCCTCCCCTTCACATGAACGCAAAACGTTCAAGGCAGAATAATCTATTTTAATAATACAAATATAGTGCTTGTGCACCGAAAAGTCAATAAATTTTAAAAATATTTTTGCAGTATGTCGAAAAGAGAATTTTTAAAACGTCGGCTGTACGGTATATCGTACAGCGGCTTGTGTAAAATAAAGGTGCAGAAAGACGAAAGGACCGTTTCGCGATGCGAAACGATCCTCAGTTTGTGACAATGTGATACCGGGCTCAGACAGCACGTGTAACCTTACCTGAGCGCAGACAGCGTGTGCAAGCATAAACACGCTTGGGTGAACCGTCAACGATCGCCTTAACGCGCTTAACGTTGGGTTTCCATGTTCTGTTGGAGCGTCTGTGTGAGTGAGAAACTTTAATTCCGAAAACAACGCTCTTTCCGCAAAATTCGCACTTTGCCATTAGTCGGCACCTCCCTTTGACTGCGATTATAAAATGAGATATTACATATCAAACGATAGCGTATAGCATTTTAACAGATAAAACGAAAAAAAGCAAGCGTGTTTTTGATTTTTTCAAATGTTTTTTCACATATGACGAAAAAAGGGGGATTTTTGAAAAATAAATACTTGCATTTGTATAAAATATCATGTATAATATGTACAAATCGAACATTTGTACTGACAGGAGGAATATATATGTCAGATAAGAAAACAGCTCTCGAAACCGCACTTACCCAGGTCAGAAAGAATTTCGGCGAAGGCGCCGTTATGCGTCTCGGAGAAACGAAAGGACTTAAAGTTGAAGCCATTTCAACGGGTTCCATTTCTCTTGATGCCGCACTCGGAGTAGGCGGACTTCCCAGAGGAAGAATTATTGAAATATACGGTCCCGAGGCTTCGGGTAAAACTACTCTTGCACTGCACGTTATTGCAGAGGCTCAGAAAAAAGGCGGAGAAGCAGCATTTATCGATGCCGAGCACGCACTTGATCCCGTTTATGCGGAGAATCTCGGAGTAGATATTGATTCGCTTCTTGTTGCACAGCCCGACGACGGTGAACAGGCCCTCGAAATTGCGGAGGCGCTTCTTCGTTCCGGCGCAATCGATGTTATGGTAGTTGACTCGGTGGCGGCACTTGTGCCCAGAGCGGAAATCGAAGGCGAGATGGGCGACTCTCACATGGGACAGCACGCGCGTCTTATGTCGCAGGCGTTGCGTAAGCTTGCGGGTGCGGTATCGAAGACGGGCACGATTATCATTTTCATCAATCAGCTTCGTGACAAGATCGGAGTGATGTTCGGCAATCCCGAAACCACGACGGGCGGTAAGGCTCTCAAATACTTTGCAAGCGCAAGAATTGATGTGCGCAGAATCGAACAGATCAAGGTCGGTAACGAGTTTATCGGATCGCGCACGAAGGCGAAAATTGTCAAGAACAAGGTGGCACCGCCGTTCAAAGAGGCGGAATTCGATATCATGTACGGAAAAGGTATCTCGAAGGAGGGCGAGCTTGTCGATCTCGGCGTAAAGCTTGACGTTATCAAAAAGAGCGGAGCATGGTTCTCTTACGGTGATATGCGTCTTGGCCAGGGACGTGACAATGTTAAGGAATATTTCAGACAGAATCCCGAGCTTGCGAATGAGATCGAAGCAAAAATCCGTGCAAACAGCGAACAGCTCATCCAGTCGGCGAGAACGTCGGGCAAGAAGTCGGCGGCACCGGCGACGGAGTCTGCACCCGAAAAGTCGGCACCGACAACGAAGGCGGCGGCAAAGACGAAGCTTGATATTGCGGTAGACGATGACTGATATATAAAATGAAACTGACAATACAGCAGGGAAAAAAAGATAAAATACACATTCTGATTGACGGTGAGTACACAACCACCGTCGATTCCCTGTATTTCGGCACATGCGGTTACAGGGACGGAGCGGAAATCTCGGAAGAAGAGCTGGAGCCGTTTCTTTTCGGAATAAATGTACGCCGTGCGTTTAATAAGGCGGCAAATCTTCTGTCGTACAGAGATCATTCCGAGAAAGAGATTCTGATGAAACTTCGCACGGCGGGGTTTGACGATGAAGCATCGCAACGGGCGATAGAAAGACTTCGTGAGCTTCGGATGCTGGATGACGGACGTTTTGCCGAAATCTACGCAAATGAGCTTTACAGAAGAAAAAAATTCAGCAGACGGCGTATTCTTCAGGAGCTTTCTTTGAAGGGGATAGACAGAGAAACTGCCGAAAATGCTGTTGATTCTCTTGACATTGAAGCAATTCAGTGTATTATTGAACTGTTACAGACAAAATTTTGCGGAAAGTTTTCCGATGACAGGGGAAAGCAACGCACGATAGCGGCACTTTTGCGGATGGGCTACGTTTATTCCGATATCAGGAGTGCCATGAACGAAGTCGGATCTGAATTTGATGCCGATGAAGATATGTAGGAAAGGAATACCCGGTTATCGGGTTAGAGGTTGATACTGCCATGAGAATCGGAATGATTTCACTCGGATGTCCCAAAAATCAGGTTGATGCCGAAATGATGCTGGCACTTTTGCAGGATGACGGCTTCGAGATCGTCGATTATGTTGACGGCGCGGATGCTGTCATCATAAACACCTGTGCGTTTATCGACGATGCCAAGCGTGAAGCAATCGAGAATATACTCGACGTTGTTGAGCTCAAAAACGAGGGTGTCATCGAAAAGATAATTATCACCGGTTGTCTTGCACAGTCCCAGAGAGAAGAGCTGCTCAGCGAGTTTCCCGAGATCGATGCCGTTATCGGAATCGGTGCAAACGGAAATATAGCACAGCTTGTCAGAAGTGCACTTTCCGGTGAACGTGTATACGAATGTCCCGATCAGTCCCATATGCCTCTTGACGGTCAGAGAGTTCTGACGACTCCCGAGCACTGGGCATACCTCAAAATAGCGGACGGATGTTCAAATTGCTGTACATACTGTGCCATTCCCGGTATCAGAGGCTCTTTCAGAAGCCGACAGAAGGAAAATATTATCGAAGAAGCAAGACAGCTTGCGCAGGCGGGAGTCAAAGAGCTTATTCTTATCGCTCAGGATACGACGAATTACGGCGCCGATATTTACGGAAAGCTTGCACTTCCCGAGCTTCTTTCCGAAATCAGTGCAATCGACGGTATCGAGTGGATACGTTTGCTTTACTGCTATCCCGACAAGGTTACCGATGAGCTTATCGAAAAAATGGCGTCCGACAAAAAAATACTGCACTACATGGATCTTCCGTTACAGCATGCGGACGACCGTATTCTCAAAGCGATGAACAGAAAGGGGACCAACGAAGAGCTTCGCACACTCATAGGAAAGCTTCGTGCGGCGATGCCCGATATCGTTATAAGAACAACCTTTATGACGGGATTCCCCGGTGAAGACGAGGATGCTTTTGATAATCTTGCTCTGTTTGTAAACGAGATGGAATTCGACCGCCTCGGATGTTTTGCGTTTTCACCGCAGGAGGGAACACCTGCATTTTCGATGGACGGACAGATTGATGATGAAACAAAGATCCGCCGCGGAGAAATAATAATGAACGATCAGTACAGCATCGTTGAAGAAAAGAATATCAACAAGATAGGAAAGGTTTACGGGGCGATAGTCGAGGGATACGATCCGTATTCCGACAGCTATTTCGGAAGAACGTACATGGATGCTCCGGAGATTGACGGTGTTCTGTATTTCACCAGTGAGGACGAATACAATACGGGTGATTTCGTTGATGTTCAGATAACGGGAATAAATGAGTACGATTTAGTCGGAAGAGATGTAAAATATCTTTAATAGCAACGGAGGACTTTTGATGAATTTACCGAATAAACTTACCGTTTCCAGAATGATAATAACACCCGTGTTTCTTTTTGTTCTTATGTTTACGAAAATGCCCCACAGCTTTCTTTTGGCAACCGTTATTTTTGCCATAGCCGCAATTACGGATGCTGTTGACGGAAAGCTTGCGAGAAAGAACAATCAGATTACGGTTTTCGGAAAGCTTCTCGATCCCGTTGCGGATAAGATGCTTACAACGGCGGCATATATCGGATTTTTAAAGCTTGGTCTTTGCGACGAGTGGAGCATAATGCTGATACTCACGAGAGAATTTGCGGTAACGTCGGTAAGGCTTATCGCATCGTCGCAGGGAATAGTTATTCCCGCCAACATCTGGGGCAAAATAAAAACAGTGAGCCAGATGGTAACGATTATTCTTGTTATGCTCATGGGCGAATTCCACTATATCGCGGGAGAATATCTTGATGTAGCGTTTACATATGATACCGTATCGACGGTATCGCATATTCTTGTGTGGATAACGGTGGTGCTTACGGTGGTTTCCGGTATCATCTATATGGTGCAGGCGAAAAAAAGAATTGACTTTTCCAAATGATTTGAATATAATATTTTGTAATATTACAAAAGCGTTGACGGGAAAGAGTAACCGTGTTTTGCTCAACAGAGAGAAAGCCCTTGTGCTGAAAGGCTTTTTGTGCAGTAGCGGCGAAGTGCGTCCCTGAGCTTGCAGGGGGAAAACAGTATCTCTGCACGGTGGGAACCGTTAAAGTCCGCGAGAGTTATAAATTCGGAGTGGAACCGCGTCAAACGCCTCCGTCGTGTAGTGCGACGGAGGTTTATTTTTTTGGAGTGAAGGATATGTTTTCAAAACTCAGGGAAGACGTAATGTGCATCAGGGACAGAGATCCCGCGGCAAGATCGTTTCTGGAAATATGGCTGTTGTATCCGGGACTTCGTGCCGTGAGAATGCACAGAAAGGCAAACTGGTGCTACCGCCATAAACTGTATTTTTTTGCGAGATGGATATCACAACGTGCGGTCAGAAAGACGGGTATTGAAATTCATCCTGCCGCAACGATAGGAAAAAGGTTTTTCATTGACCACGGAACGGGTGTCGTCATAGGAGAAACCGCGATTATCGGCGACGATGTAACGATTTACCAGGGAGTGACTCTCGGCGGTACGGGCAAAGATACGGGAAAGCGACATCCCACGATAGGCAACGGAGTCATGATCGGCTCGGGAGCAAAAGTTCTCGGTCCGTTCAAGGTGGGGGATAACAGCGTTATTGCGGCAGGTGCCGTTGTACTCAATGAAATTCCTCCCAACTGTACGGCGGTCGGTGTACCTGCAAAGGTTGTCAAGCAGAACGGCAAACGTGTTTCGCTTGACCAGATACACATCCCCGATCCCGTTCAGATGGAATTCGATATACTCAGACAGCGTATTACACAGCTTGAAGAAAAAGTAAAATAGACTCAAAAGGGAGAAAGACAATGAGAATATTCAACACACTGACAAGACAGAAGGAAGAGTTAAAGACGATTACCGAAGGTGAGCTTAAAATGTACGCCTGCGGACCGACGGTCTATAACTTTATTCACATCGGAAATTCAAGACCTCTTTGCGTTTTCGACGTAATGCGACGTTACATGGAGTACAGAGGCTACAAGGTAAACTTTGTACAGAATTTCACCGACATTGATGACAAAATCATAAAACGTGCAAACGAAGAGGGAAAGACGTACAGAGAGATAGCCGATACGTATATAAAGGAGTTCTGGACGGATGCGAAGGGACTCAATGTGCGTGAAGCTACCGTGCATCCCAAGGCGACCGAGAATATCGACGAGATTATTTCGATAATCGAAACGCTGGTCGAAAAAGGATATGCTTATCAGGTGGGTGCCGATGTGTATTTCAGCCCGTCACACTTCGACGAGTACGGCAAGCTTTCGCATCAGCCTCTCGAAGAGCTTGAAGCGGGTGCACGTATCATGGTCGGAGATGTAAAGCGTGAGCCGATGGACTTCGCACTCTGGAAAGGCGCAAAACCGGGTGAGCCCTACTGGGAATCCCCGTGGGGACACGGCCGTCCCGGATGGCATATTGAGTGTTCCGCCATGGTGAGAAGATACCTCGGAGAAACCATCGACATCCATTGCGGCGGACAGGATCTTATTTTCCCTCATCACGAGAACGAGATTGCACAGAGCGAATGCTGCAACGGAAAGCCTTTTGCAAACTACTGGATGCACAACGGCTATATAAATGTTGACAACGTGAAGATGTCGAAGTCACTCGGCAATTTCTTTACGGTAAGAGATGTTGCGGAAAAATACGGCTATGAGCCGATAAGATATCTGATGATATCATCTCATTACCGCAGTCCGATAAATTACAGCGTAGATATTATCGAACAGTGCAAGGCGTCGCTTACAAGACTTCACACGTGCCGTGACAGCCTTGATTTTGAGCTTTCGAATGCAACTGTTCAGTCGGCTGATGCCGATGCCGAAATCTTCGGCATTTTCGAAGGCAGAGTCCGTCAGTTCTGTGACGCCATGGATGACGATCTCAACACTGCCGATGCACTTGCAAGTGTATTTGAGCTTGTCAGGGATATCAATACAAACGTCATCGGCAAGAATGCTTCAAAGGACGCGGTTGAGAAATCGATACAGGTATTCGACGAGTTGACGGGAATTCTCGGTATTGTCTACAACAGACAGAAAAAAACTCTCGATGAAGATATCGAAGCTCTTATCGAAGCCCGTACCGCTGCAAGAAAAGCTAAAAACTGGGCTGAAGCGGACAGAATCCGTGATGAGCTCAAGGCTCAGGGAATCATTCTCGAGGATACTCCCAACGGTGTAAAGTGGCACAGAGAATAACGCGTGAGTTTTTTGGAGGTGTCGGCATGAATGTATTGACAACGGGGATCGTGATTTGCTGTGCGGTCGTCGTGTTGCTGCTTCCGTATTATTGCAAGATAACCTTCGGCGGCAAAAACACAAGGACTCTCATTCTCAAAATGGTGCAGTCAACGATGTTTTTACTGACAGCGGTGCTTGCCGTTACGGCATCGGAAAACTTTTACCCGTTCGCATTCGTTATGCTTGCAGGCTTCGTTTTCTCCGTGTTCGGCGACTGCTTTCTCGGGAAAAATGAAGGATCGAAGATGTTTCTCGTCGGTTCATTGTTTTTCCTGTTGGCACACATTTCCTACATCACCGCATTTTCTCTTGCAACAAGAATGTTTTTGCCGAAGGTGCCTTGGTTCAACGTCATCGACACCTTTGTTTATATCACGCTGATATGTGCTTCCGTGTTGCTGTGTCTTATAAGAAGACCGAGGTTTCACAGGCTTCTTCTTCCGATGCTTGTATATTTCGGTACGTTGTGCCTCATGGTTGCAAAGGCCTTCGGACTCGGATTCAGACTGGCAGTTTCGGGATCGGAATACGCGATACTGCTCTCAATAGGTGCAGTGCTGTTTCTCACTTCCGACACAACTCTCGGTATGATGCGTTTCAAAATGGTAAAAAGAACATTCCCTCTCCGAACGTACTGTTCGTGTTCGTATTTCGTCGCACAGCTTCTGATGGCGGTATCGATACTGTTTATAAAATAATTCAAGGCTTCCTCAACAGTACGAGGAAGCCTTGCGGTATTTTTATTAACGTTTATAATCAAGGAAGTTCTGCTCTACAAGTATCGAGTAAAACTTGTGCGGATCCTTTGAAATGATACCGCCGGGATTCAGTGAAAGAGAATAATACATTTCGTAAGAGGAGTCGGCGCCGTCAACGATGAGCGAAGCGGTGGTTTCCTCGGAAACGGCATCTGCAAACTCTTTTGTGATGTCGTCGATGTCCATGCGTATCATCGTAAGACCGTAATCATTGATTTTTGCGGCAAGCTCCGAACAGTATACGGGATCGGAGAGGTTGCCGAGATCGGTTAAACAGGGGCAAAAACGGTATGAATAAAGCTGATTTGTCATAAAAATAATATCATCAAACGAAAATCCCGAAACGATAATACGCTGAGCAATACCGAATTTCCTGACGATATTGTTAAAAACGGAATAATCTGCACGTTCTTTGATATTGATTAAATATCTCAGATAATCTTTGTTTTTGAAGCGCTCAAAAACGGATTCGAGAGTTACGGCTTCATCGGTGACATATTCGGGACCGTCGGAAAGAACGGGAACTCCGTCATCGGTGAAAGCGACATTAAGCTCGATGGCGAAGGATCCGCTTTTGAGGTTGGACATGACAGACTCTTCGGAATTCTTGATATTGTTAAATGACTGAGCGGAAGCTGCCAGCAAAAAACCGTTGGGAAGCGAAGTTTCTTTGCAGAAAGCTTCTTTCTGCTCATCTGACAGAATCTTGTCGAAGAAACGGTAGGTGCAAGCGTAATAAACGGCAGCACTCACGGTTACAAGACACATCAGAAGGGCGGTAAGTCGTTTCAAAAGCATAAAGTTCATTTCCTTGCGTATTTCTTGGTGATTTCACACATCTGATCGAATTTACGTTCCATGTCGGCTACAAGAGCAAACTGTGTGCGGGCGCGGACAAGGTTATGTTCGGGATAGTCGGTGTGGAAATAAGTGTCGCCGTTGAGGTAATCGGTGAGGAAACGGATTCCGCATTCATATGTCATGAGCTTTGCGGAGAAGGGGAGCTGATTTATTTCCTCCTCGGTAAGAGAAGCGCCCGCCGTGCCGAGGTAACCCTTGACATAGGCTTCGTAAAGATTGAGATCGAGAGAAACCTTGGAAACGTCTTTTTCGTCTTCGCTTGCAGTATTTGCGCCAAAACGGATACTGTCGCCGAAGTCGTAAAGCGAAAGTCCGGGCATAACCGTATCGAGATCGACAACGCAGATGCCTTCGCCCGTGTCATCGTCGAACATAACGTTGTTGAGCTTCGTATCGTTATGGGTTACACGAAGGGGAAGCTTGCCGTTTTCAAGCATATCGACGAGAATGTGAGTGTCCTTTTCTCTTTCGAGAGCAAAGGCAATCTCGTCATTAACGTTATCCCTTCTGCCCGCGAGATTCTGCTCAATCGCGATAAGAAGATTGGAAAAACGGGAAACCGTATTATGGAAATTCGGAATGGTTTCGTGAAGCGTTTCGCTGGGATAGTCGGAAAGCATACACTGGAATTTTCCGAAAGCTTCTGCCGACTTTCTGAAATCCTCGGGATCCTCGATGGTCTGAAGAGAATGCGCATGTGAAACATAGTTGTAAACACGCCAACAGTCGCCGTCTTCACAAATGTGATATGACTTTCCGTCAACGGTATGATAAACCGTCAGAGTTTCACGCTCGGGATCTCCGCCGCTCAGTTTGATTTTATCGGAAAGAAATGAAGTGACATTTTCGATATTCTCCATAAGCTCTTCGGCATTTTTAAACACGTTGGTATTGATTCTCTGGAGAACATAGCTCGTTGTTGCATCACCTTCGCAAAGGTCAACAACAAGAGTATCATTGATATGACCGTAGTTAAGACGATGGAAAGATTTGTAGGTTCCCGGAATATCAAACGACTTTAACAGCGATTTGACGAAGGATTCAGAGATCTCCATTAATAACGCTCCTTTATGTATTATGCAAGGTAATGCATATAATATTTTACATTATAATTATATCTGCTTTTGTACAAGATGTCAATGATTTACTTTACTTTTCGACAGTTTCGCCGTATAATGTTACCTGTAACATCAATGTCAAAGGAGTTTAAAAATGAATTTGTTTAAAAAATCGCTTTCTGTTTTTATGGCGACGATTCTTATTGCCGGCATGATATTTCCCGTATCGTCATATGCCGTTTCCGAAAATAAAGAGTCGAAGACGGCGGTGTTTGCCGAAACGGTTTTATCCGCACTGAGAGATGCGTGGAATAATTTCTGCATAATTTTTTCTCTGGGCTTTGACAGAATCGATTACAAGGAATATTCCGAGGAATCGGCAGACGTACCGGGACTCGATGACGGACTTATTCCGCAAGGGGTATGTTTCGTTGAGGCGATTGACTGTTTCGCCGTCAGCGGATATAAGGATTCTCAGGATTCGGGAATATATCTTATCAGACAGTCTGACGGATTGACGGGCGAGATAATACTGAAGGGATACAAAGGGCACGCAGGCGGAATAGCATCCTTTGAAGACGATGTATACATATGCTCGGGAGGAAACACTGAACAGGGGGGTTATGTTTACCGCTTGTCGGCACAGGAGCTCATGAAGGTTTTTGATGCCGAGGACAGAAGGCATTCGGTGAGTCTTTCCGATAAATTTCAGACATATACGAGAGCGTCGTTTATGTGTGCGGATGACGGAATGCTCTTTGTCGGTGAATTTTACAACAGCAACAGTCCGGTCGATAAATCGCATTATTACGGCAGAAACCGTGCGTGGGCTTGCGGATACAAGCTGCCCTTGAATACCGCTTTTGAGTCGGAGCAGTTGATTCCCGACATGATACTGTCGATACCCGATCAGGTGCAGGGCATGGCGGTAACGGATGAAGGAAAGATTGTTTTCAGTACCTCCTACGGAAGAGATTTCGATTCCGTTTTGTATGTGTTTGACCGCTTGGAAAAATGGAAAAGTGATACGGTATCCGTCAAAGGAAAGGATGTTCCGATATACGTTTCGTCAAGAGAAAACAGAATTGCAAAAATTAAAATGCCGACACTTATGGAAGGTGCCGACTATGTTGACGGAGCACTGTATACCGTGTTTGAATCGGGAGCTTTAAAATATTTCGATGCAAAAAAGGTTATAAAAAAGATATACAAAACAGACGTGGATGCCGTTATTGAGCGTTGCGTAAACAGATAAACTGTGTTAGAATTGCCTTAGGAGATGATTTTTTTGGTAAACACCTTGGTTTCTTTTTCGAACAAATACGGCTCAGATGCTGAGCTTGTTCTTGCGGGAGGCGGAAATACTTCGGCAAAGGACAGGGATATACTGTACATCAAAGGATCGGGTACAACGCTCGGAACCATAACTGCCGACGGATTTGTGAAAATGGACAGAAAAAAGCTGTCGCTCATGATGGAAAAAGAGTATCCCGAGAACGACAAAGAACGTGAAGCACTGGCGCTTTCCGACATGATGGAGGCGAAGCTTCCGGGACAGGAAAATAAACGTCCGAGTGTCGAAACACTTCTTCACGCACTTTTTTCGACAAAATATGTACTGCATCTGCATCCCGCCGCCGTAAACGGCATGACTTGTGCGGTTGACGGAAAAAGGGATATCCTGAAAATGTTCCCCGAAGCGGTTTTTGTTGATATCTGCAAGCCGGGTTACATCCTTGCAAAGGTCTGCAACGAAAAGATGACGGAATACAAGAGGCTTTACGGCAGGGAAGCGAAGCTTCTGTTTTTGCAGAATCACGGAGTTTTCTTTGCGGCGGATACGGAAAGCGAACTCGGAGAAATGCTTGAAAACGTTCTTGAAAAAATAAGCACGGAGCTTCGGGATTATCCCGATTTTTCAAAGAGTGATGTTTCCCGCAACGAGGAACTTTGCAAAAAAATAGCAAAGCTTTACTCCGACGGTGCCGTTGCCGTTCATGATACGTCGAAGCAGAGCGTTGAGTTTTCAAAAAGCAGAGAAGCTGCCGAGCCGCTGATGAAGCCGTTTACTCCCGATCATATAGTTTACTGCAAGGCGGATCCTGTTTTTGCACAGAGTGAAGAAGAGCTTGAAGAGCTTTTCTCGGCATACAGAGAAAAGCACGGTTATGCGCCGAAAATTGTTATCGTGAAGGGCGAAGGATTTTTTGCGGTGGCCGATAATGAAAAGCAGGCGCTTACGGCACAGCTTCTTTTTAAAGATGCCATGAAAATTGCGGTTTACGCAAGATCGTTCGGAGGACCTCTTCCGATGACGGAGGAAATGACCGATTTTATCGTGAACTGGGAAGTTGAGGCGTACAGAGCGAAGCAGGCTCAATAACGTGAAAGGAAAACCGATATGAAGGACGTGTTGAAAAAGCTCAATGCCGACACGGCAGAGGAAAGACTGAGTAACCTTAAAGCGATCCTTGAAGAGGAAACGGAAAAACCTGTTTTTTCCGAATGTTTCGTAAACAACCACATTCACACAACCTATTCGTTCTCCCCGTATTCCCCGACGGCGGCAGTCTGGTTTGCAAGAAAGGCGACCTTGCCGACAGCCGGAATTATGGATCACGACTCCATGGCGGGAGCGGAAGAATTTATACGTGCAGGGGAAATTGCAGGAATTGCAACGACTGTCGGAATCGAGTGCCGTGTCAGAATGGATTCAACCTCGGTGGAGGACAGATTCATCAACAACCAGGACCAGCGGGGACTTGCGTATATGTCGCTTCACGGTGTGCCTCACGGTATGATAAATACCGTTCAGGAGCATTTTGCCCCGTTACGTGAAAGACGGAACGTCAGAAACCGTAAAATGGCAGATAATATCAATTCCGTTACGGCAAAAGACGGTATCGTGCTTGATTTCGATAAAGATGTTCTGCCGATTTCACAGTATGCTGACGGCGGAAGCGTTACGGAACGTCATATAATTTTTGCACTGAGCAAGAAAATTGTCGAGATTATCGGCAAAAAGGATACGGTGAAATTTGTATCGGAAAAGCTTTCGATTCCTCTTTCGCAAAAGCATACCGAACAGCTTTCCGATGAGGATAACCCGTATTTCGAATACGACCTTCTCGGTGCATTGAAGTCGGAGTTTGTTGACAGGATATATATTCCGGCAACAGATGAGTGTATGCACATATCGGAGCTGTCGGAGCTTTCAAAAAAGACGGACTCCCTTCTTTGCTACGCATATCTCGGAGATGTCGGAAACAGTGTCACGGGAGATAAGCGTTCGGGAAAATTCGAGGACGGTTATCTCGATGAGCTTGTGTCGGTACTCAAAGAGTTTTCCGTCGATGCAATAACTTATATGCCGTCAAGAAACACTCCCGAACAGCTTAAAAGAATACGTGCTCTTTGTGAGGATAACTCATTTTTCGAGATATCGGGCGAGGATATCAATTCTCCGCGTCAGCAGTTTATCTGCAAGCAGCTTGCAAAACCGGAGTATAGACATCTCGTCGATGCAACATGGAAGCTTATTGAAAGAGAAAAAGAAAGATCGTAACACTCGGTTGACAAAACGTTAATCCGTAATTATAATAAATGGGAACCTATGGAAACTGGGAGGAAAAAAAGATGAAAAAAGTATTTGCATTTGTTTTGTGTATGATTTTAACATTCGGTGCATTCGGTATTTGTGCAAATGCCGAAGCGGCCGCGGAAAAGGTTTATGCACTTACAATGGGTGTACACAAGTATTCGGTAAATAATACAGTCACAGACGGCTCGGGTGTTGCTGTTGTTAATTTTAAGAGAAACAGCACGGGTGAAGAAGGCTCACAGAACAAAATCTTCGACATCACAAAGGGCGAAACATTTACTCTTACAACTCAGGTGAAGGAAGGCCTTGAGAGCTTCTATGCTTTTGTTGCATGGGTAGACGGTGACGGTGTTGTTCTCGGCAAGGAGCCCACGATTGAAATAACGGTTGATGCTTCGAAAGCGGTTTTTGCAACATATGCAGAGAATGCGTCAAGATACAATATTGAATATTCCCATGTCGGTGAAGGAAGCGTTTCGGTGTCATCGAACTTCCCGATGCAGCAGGGCGACGGACTTGTCAGCGTTATGGGCGGAGCAGATGCGACGATCAAATTCTCTCCCGCAGAGAATTATTCCGTTTATTTCGTGAAGGTTAACGGCGAAAAATTCAATATGTTCACATACGCCTGTGACAGATTTGCAGACTTTATCAAAGACGGCAATATCAAAGACGCTTTTTCCGAAATTGTCAACTTCTTCAAGATACTGTTCGGAAAGGAAGGCACTCTCGTTATAGAGAATGTTGCCGAGGATTACACCTTCGAGGTAGGATTTATCAAGCCCGCATTTTAAAAAATTAAAAATTTCTTACTCCTTGTATATTACGCATGAAGGTGTCAAAACTAAATGCGAAATGTAAATAAGGAGTTGAAAGAAATGTTAGACAGAATATCGCTGATTCTCGTTGTTATCGGCGCTCTCAACTGGGGAAGCATCGGTCTTTTTCAGTTCGATTTGGTAGCGTGGATTTTCGGCGGTCAGGGTGCTGTTGTCAGCCGTATCATTTATACGCTTGTCGCACTTGCGGGAGTCTGGTGTCTTTCTCTTTTATTCAGAGAGAGTGCTTTGCTTACCGATGCGGGCGACGATTCTTCAAAGTAAATATGTTTTCCCGAAATAACCCTTGTTTTTAACGGGGGTTATTTGTTTTTGCTTTTAAGGCTTTTATTTTAAAGACGGATGTGATATAATATTATGAATCGGCAGATTTTCAAGGATTTTTAACTTTTGAAAGCGTATTCAGGGGGAGATTTTGTGGATCACTTTGAACTTGTATCGAGCTTTAAACCGATGGGTGATCAGCCCGTGGCGATAGATGAGCTTGTCGACGGACTCAAAAAAGGCTATACCGAGCAGACGCTTCTGGGTGTAACGGGTTCGGGAAAAACTTTCACAATGGCAAATATTATAGAGAAAGTCAACCGTCCGACACTCATTCTTGCACACAACAAGACGTTGGCGGCACAGCTTTGCTCAGAATTCAAGGAATTCTTTCCGAACAACGCGGTTGAATACTTTGTTTCCTATTACGATTACTATCAGCCCGAAGCGTACATTCCCTCAACGGATACTTATATCGAAAAGGATTCTGCAATAAACGATGAAATAGACAAGCTTCGTCACTCGGCGACGTCGTCACTGTCGGAGCGCCGCGATGTTATCATCGTTGCGAGTGTTTCGTGTATTTACAGTCTCGGAGATCCGATCGATTACAGGAGCATGGTTATTTCTCTTCGTCCCGGTATGGAGAAGTCGAGAGAAGAGCTTATCGATAAGCTTATAGAAATACAGTACGACAGAAACGATGTAAGCTTTACGAGAAACAAGTTCAGAGTGCGCGGAGATGTGGTGGAGATTTTTCCCGTTTATTCCAATGAAAATGCGTTCAGAATAGAATTCTTCGGCGACGAGATCGACAGAATAAGCGAGATAAATGCGCTGACGGGCGAAGTGAAGAATGTGCTGTCGCATGTTGCGATATACCCCGCATCGCATTACGTCGTGGCGCCCGAAAAGATGGAACAGGCAATTACCGAAATTTACAACGAAATGACGGAATGTGCAGAGCATTTTGAAGCGGAGGGAAAGCTTCTCGAAGCACAGCGTATACGTCAGAGGACGGTTTACGATATCGAGATGCTTCGTGAAACGGGAATCTGCAAGGGCATCGAAAATTATTCGAGAGTCATGTCGGGCAGAGAAGCGGGGACACCTCCGTTTACGCTTCTCGATTATTTCCCCGATGATTTCCTCTTGTTCGTCGATGAATCCCATGTAACCCTGCCGCAGGTCAGGGCGATGTTCGGAGGCGACCGTTCGAGAAAGGAAAGCCTCGTCGGCTTCGGCTTCAGACTGCCTTCGGCATACGACAACAGACCTCTGACGTTCGATGAATTTTATGAGAGAGTGGGACAGAAAATATTTGTCAGTGCAACTCCGGGAGAGTTTGAAAGGGAAAAGAGTCTTCGTATTGCCGAACAGGTAATACGTCCCACGGGACTTCTTGATCCTCAGATTATCGTGAAGCCTACCGACGGTCAGATAGAAGATCTTATTTCCGAGATCAACGAAAGAGTCGAGAAGAAAGAACGTGTTCTCGTAACAACGCTGACAAAGAAAATGGCGGAGGATCTTACGGATTATTTCACCGATTACGGCATCAAGGTACGCTATATGCATTACGATGTCGATACCATCGAGCGTATGCAGATCATCAGAGATTTAAGACTCGGAGAGTTTGATGTCCTTGTCGGAATCAATCTTCTTCGGGAGGGACTGGATATTCCCGAGGTTTCGCTTGTGGCAATTCTCGACGCGGATAAAGAGGGCTTTTTGCGTTCGGAAACATCGCTGATACAGACGGTGGGACGGGCGGCGAGAAATGCGGAAGGCACCGTAATCATGTATGCCGATACGGTAACAAATTCGATGGAAAGAGCAATAACGGAAACGGAGAGGCGCCGCAAGAAGCAGAGTGATTTCAACGAAGCAAACGGAATAATACCTCGGACGATCAAAAAGGATGTCAGGGAGATTCTGGAAATCAGCGGAAAGCCGTCCGACGAGAAGGAATACACGAAGCGCATGAGCCGTGCAGACAAAGAGAAGCTCATTGCATCACTTACGGCGGAGATGCGTGCGGCTGCAAAAATACTTGAATTCGAGCACGCGGCATATCTTCGTGACAAGATAGAAAAACTCAGAAACAGTTAATGAAGGAGAGGGATGTTGATGGCACTTGATAAGCTTGTCATAAAAGGCGCACGTGCAAACAATCTGAAAAATGTTGATATAGAAATCCCGAGAGATAAGCTGATAGTTTTTACGGGACTTTCGGGTTCGGGAAAAACATCGCTTGCTTTTGATACGATATATGCGGAGGGACAACGCAGATACGTGGAGTCGCTGTCGTCGTATGCAAGACAGTTTCTCGGACAGATGGAAAAGCCGGATGTTGATTCGATAGACGGACTTTCCCCCGCGATTTCGATAGACCAGAAAACGACGTCGAAGAATCCGCGTTCGACGGTGGGTACGGTGACGGAGATATACGATTATCTCAGACTTTTATATGCGAGAGTCGGAATTCCGCACTGTCCCGAATGCGGACGCGAGATAAAGCGTCAGACGATTGATGATATCGTGAAAAAGATAATGCAGTATCCCGAACAGACGAAGATTCAGCTTTTGTCGCCGATAGTCAGAGGACGGAAGGGCGAATATGTGAAAGAGCTTGAATCCATACGTAAAAGCGGTTTTGTCCGTGTGCGTATTGACGGTATAATTTACGATCTTTCCGAAACGATAACTCTTGAAAAAAACAAGAAGCACAATATCGAGGTTATTGTAGACAGATTAGTTGTAAAAGAGGATATCAGAAGCCGTCTTACCGATTCTGTCGAAACGGCAACATCACTCTCCGAAGGACTGCTTTTGCTTGATGTTGTGGGACAGGAGGAGATTCTTTTTTCGCTGAATTATGCTTGCCCCGAACACGGAATAAGCCTCGGAGAGCTTGAACCGAGAATGTTTTCGTTCAACAATCCGTTCGGAGCGTGCCCGAAGTGTACGGGACTCGGAATCTTCATGAAGGTTGATCCCGATCTTGTCATTCCCGACAAAAAGCTTTCCGTCAGAGAAGGAGCCATTCATGCGAGCGGATGGTCATCGACCGATGCGGGAACGATATCGAGAATGTATATCGAAGGTGTTCTGAAGCATTACGGCTTCACCGTGGATACCCCGATATGTGAGCTTTCAAAAGAGGCGCTCAATGCCGTTCTTTACGGAACAAAGGGGAAGAAAATAACGCTTACAAGGCAGAACGAATACGGAAGCGGAACGTATTCGGCGGAGTTCGAGGGAATAATAAACAATCTTGAAAGAAGATACAGAGAGACCTCGAGCGACTGGTCGCGTTACGATATAGAGCAGGTTATGACGGCGCAGAACTGTCCCGAATGTAAGGGGGCACGACTTAAACCCGAATCAATGAGCGTGACGGTAGGCGGACTCAACATCTATGAATTTACAAATCTTTCGGTAGTAAGGGCGCTGTCGTTTATTGATTCGCTGGAGCTTTCAAAAAGAGATATGCAGATAGCGCGTCTTATTATAAAAGAGATACGTGAGCGTATGAATTTCCTTGTCAGTGTAGGTCTTGATTATCTTACGCTGTCACGCTCATCGGGAACTTTATCGGGAGGCGAAGCCCAGAGAATCCGTCTTGCGACACAGATAGGATCGTCGCTTATGGGGGTTTTGTATATTCTTGATGAGCCGAGTATAGGACTTCATCAGAGCGACAATGCAAAGCTTATCGATACGCTGTACAGACTCCGTGATCTCGGAAATACGCTTATAGTTGTCGAACACGACGAGGAAACGATGTTTGCGGCCGATCACATAGTTGACATAGGGCCCGGTGCGGGTGTGCACGGAGGACACGTTGTATGTCAGGGAACGGCACAAGAGATAATTGCCTGTGAAGAATCACTTACGGGGCAGTATATGTCGGGCAAAAAGAAAATCCCCGTTCCCGAAAAGAGAAGAACGGGAAACGGAGCGTTTCTTGAGATTATCGGAGCATCGGAAAACAATCTGAAAAATATTGATGTCAGATTTCCTCTCGGAGAATTTATCTGTGTGACGGGAGTTTCGGGAAGCGGTAAATCCTCGCTTGTCAATGAAATTCTGCACAAAAAGCTTGCGGTGGAGCTGAACGGAGCAAGGAAGATTCCGGGAAATCACAAAGAGATAAAGGGTATTGAAAATCTTGATAAAATAATCAACATCGACCAGTCGCCCATCGGAAGAACACCGAGATCCAACCCGGCAACGTATACGGGCGTGTTCAGCGATATCAGAGAATTGTTTGCACAGACGACTGATGCGAAACGCAGAGGTTACAGCGGAGGAAGGTTTTCTTTCAATGTCAAGGGTGGACGTTGCGAAGCGTGTCAGGGTGACGGAATTCTGAAAATATCGATGCACTTCCTGCCCGATATTTATGTTCCGTGCGAAGTCTGTAAGGGCGCACGTTACAACAGAGAAACGCTTGAAGTAAAGTACAAGGGCAAGTCGATTTACGATGTGCTTGAAATGACGGTTGAGGAGAGCCTTGAATTCTTTGCACCGATACCGAAGATACACAGAAAGCTCAAAACGCTGTTCGATGTGGGACTCGGATATGTAAAACTCGGACAGTCATCAACAACTCTTTCGGGCGGAGAAGCACAGCGCGTCAAGCTTGCAACGGAGCTTTCCAAACGCCCCACGGGAAGAACGATCTATGTTCTTGACGAGCCGACGACGGGACTTCATACGGCGGATGTCCACAGGCTTATCAATGTTTTGCAGTCGTTTGTCGATGTGGGTAATACGGTTGTTGTCATTGAGCATAACCTTGATGTTATAAAGACGGCGGACACCGTAATTGATCTCGGACCTAACGGCGGTGACAGAGGCGGAGAAATAGTCGCCTACGGCACCCCCGAAGAAGTGGCGGAAAACCCCGATTCACTCACGGGGCAGTATCTCAAAAAAGTTTTACGTTAAGAAACGAGCTGTAAAAAACACAGGTTTTTTACAGCTCATTATCTTATTCTGAGAGATTTAAGGTATTCTTTATGCTTGTCGGGGATGCGGAAACTTTCGGTACATTTCCCGATTGTCTTGTTATGAACCCATGGTGAAAGTCTTCTTTCTTCGAGAAACGGAATGACCGTTTCGTACTGCTTCGAAAGTGCCGTTGCGAAGTACCAGGCGATCATCATGTTTACATAGTATTCGTCACTTGATATTTCCGAGATTCTTTTCGGAAAAGCAATGTCAAAATATTCGTCGAGAAACAGACACATCAGCATTTCCGTTCCGAATCTGACGGTGTACGTATGAGAAGATGTGAGATAGTTTTCGATATGAGGCAGAAGTGCTTCGCGGTTGTTTTTAAAGCACTTCGGACGAAGAGAGTCGCACGTTGCCCAGTTGTCGATGAACGGCAGAAATCTCTCGACTTCGTTTATACATTCGTCAAAATCTTTTATCTGTTCAATAAGAAATGCGTGGAGATTGTTTTCTTCGTAATAAGTATGGGGCAGACGGCGAAGAAAAGCGTTACTCTCATCCGTGCCGAAGATTTCCTTCGAGAGCTTCCGAAGAAGCGGAACCCGTATGCCGATGATGCTGTCGGGAGAAACATTCGGTATCAGCTTGCTGTGAAAATTTTTATATTCCGTGTCACGTAATTCAAAAAGTAACTCTGTGATATCCATAATTTATTCTGTCCTGAAGCTTTTCCATTTTTTTATGCAGGTAAGGCAGAGAACGGCACCGAGAGTTGCAATGGCTGCCCATGCGGATACGGTAAAACTCCAGCCGAACTTGTCGGAAAAAAGAGCGAAGGCATATGTTGATACGGCGGAGCCTATGTATGTTGCCGAATTGATGATACCCGAAACGGTGGATACTTTTCCGAACCTGTGAAAATGAACGGGTACGTTGCCGACAAGCATGATGTTGACACCGTGCATACAGCTTGTGATAAGAGCCATGGCGGTGATGTCGAGTGCGGCAAATCGCGAAAACAGAGCGATGATAACTATGTTGCAGCACAGTGCGGTAACGAAAAACACGAATGCGCTTTTAACTTCGTTGTTGATGGCTTTTCCGATTCTCGTGATAACCGAAAGGCTCAGAACGCTGAATATCGGAAGAATCGTTGTGGAAAGAATTGAAACGGATGTGTCGAGATTAAAAACTTCGGTTATATATGTAGGCATCCATGTGGTGATGCCGTCTTTTAAAAATCCCTGGAAAACCGTTGCAAGGAAAATCGGAAGCATGCCTGCCGTCATCATAACCTTCATGGGGATTTTCTGACTGTCTGCCTGCTTTCTTTTTACGGTGGAGGCGGTGCAGAATTTTTTTGTTCCGAGGAACCAGACGGCGGAGAAGACAAGACCTGCACTTCCGAAAACGGCGAAGACTCCCTTCCAGCTCCAAAGATGAATGATAAACGGAGAAACCGCATATACGGTTACGGTTGCAAGGTAAGATGCCTGAGAGATTCTTGAAATCTGCTTCGCGTAGTCATAGCCCGAAAAATATTCGGAAACAAGACGTACAAGGGGAGGCCAGAGAAGCGACTGAAAGAATCCGTTGACACACCAAAGAGCATTGATGGCGTAAATATCGGGCAAAAAGACCATGGAAAGGTTAACTATCGATGTTCCGACAACACCGAAAAGAATGACCTTTTCCGCCTTGAACTTATCGCCGATGACACCGCTGAAAACCTGACCGACACCGTAGGTTATGAAACTTCCCGTAACGGCGATACTGGCAAGCTGCTTCGATATGGAGAGATCGACTATAATCTCGGCAAGCACGGCGGCATAGTTCATTCTTGTTATGTAGCTGACAAAATAAACCGCACAAAAAAGAAAACCCAGCTTTTTCTGATTCATCTGACACGAACTTCCTTTAAAATTAATAGTAACATTCTATCACCGAAGCGGGGCGGAGTCAACACATTTACGTTTGACGACAGCCTCTGTTTCGGTGCGTATGACACATTCGCCGCGTTGATTGACGGCGGTTACCGTGATCGTTGCAATTCCGCTTTTTTCGTTCTTTTCCGTGAGTTTTGTAAGTGTTACGGTGCCCGTCAGGACATCGTCCGGAAAAACGGGCCTCAGCCATTCGATATAGGTGGATTTGCCTGCAATGAGCTCATCGGCGAAAAAATCGATTTCGATATATTTCGCCCATATTTCAAGATATGTCATCATACCCGATGCAATAAGCCCTTTGAAACGGGTGCCTTTTGCATATTCTTCATCGGTGTGAAGAGGAATGTTGTCGTACTTTTTTGAAAAAGAAATCATATCGTCCTTGTTCATGACGACACTCGGAAGAACGGCACTCATTCCGGGCTTTAATTCTTCAAAATACATAATAACCGCACTTTCATGATTTGTTTTTAATTCCGTCAAACGCAATATCGCACATCGATCTTACATTCAAACCGAGTTTATTATATGCCTTTTGCTTTTATGTTGTCAATTGAAAGTATATTTGATTGACTTATAATAAACGGGGTGATATATTTACAAGGAAAGGGGTTTTCTTATGAGTGATTTTTCGGTATGGATTTTAAAAAGAATTACGGCAATCGTTCTGTTTTTTATAACGGCAATCAACGTCGTTACGGGAGGCGGTACGGTGACGGAAACCGTTGCAGACGTGAACGGCTCATTCGCCTGCACCGATGAGCTTGGCAGAAGCGTTATGTCGGCAAACGGTGAAAGCGAAAAGCTTGTCGGAGTATTTTATTTTCTCTGGATGGGACAGCACGGCAAGGATTTTCTTTGTGACAACACAAAGCTTGTAAGAGATAATCCCGACGCAGTGCTTTCCGAGGAAGCGTGGATGGAAGCCGGCGGCGGAAAGGTGAGTGATTTCCATTTCTGGGGAGAGCCTCTTTTCGGATACTATTCAATGGATGATGAATGGGTTATCCGACGTCACGTTCAGATGCTTACGGATGCGTCTGTTGATTTTATTGTGTGCGATACCACGAATGCCGTAACGTATACCGATGCGGCAAAGATTATGATCAAGGTTTTCTATGAGTATTACATGAAGGGCTTCGATGTTCCGAAAATAGCTTTTTATACCAATTCGGCGTCGGGACGTACAATGAACAGACTTTATGATGAACTGTACAACGACGAAGAGCTTTTGAGAAAATACCCGAAGCTGTCGGAGCTGTGGTTTACGATGGACGGAAAACCCATGATCGTCGGCGATAAAAAGGATGATGAGCTTCGTGACGATGTCGAAGATTATTTCAGGATAAAGGCTTCTCAGTGGCCCAACGAAAATAAAAAGAAAGACGGATTCCCGTGGATGGAATTTGACCGTTCACTGACACTTGCATCGGTATTCAGGTCAAAGGGAATAAAAATCATGAATGTTTCCGCGGCACAGCATTCCGATACGGGGGCTTTCAGCAGAACGGCGTGGTACGGTAAAAACGACAGAACACGTTCATGGCATGACGGCAGAAACGATACGTCGGAGGATGCCGTTCTTCACGGTTACAATTTCTCGGAGCAGTGGGAATTTGCGATAAAGATGGATCCCGATATAATTTTTGTGACGGGATTCAACGAATGGGTTGCACAGCGTCAGATCAAAACGGATGAAACGCCCGTTTTGTTTGTTGACTGTGTTGACGAAAACTGTTCACGTGACGTTGAACCGAGTGCCGGCAGACTCGGAGATAATTACTATCTTCAGATGGTAGACTATATCGGAAAATTCAAAAAATGTACATCGAAAACCGAAACTGAAAACAGTGTGACGATAGATATTGACGGCAGTTTTGATCAGTGGAACAACAGTGAAATAACGGCGGTTTACAGAGATTTTGACGGCGAAATCGGGGACAGAAATTCCGTCGGCTTCGGCAACATAAATTATACCGATACATCGGGAAGAAACGATATCGTCAACATGAAGGTGACAAGTGACAGCGAAAATTACTATTTCTACGTTGACACGAAGGAAACACTTTCACCGTCAACCGACAAAAATCATATGACGCTTTTCATTGACGAGAAATTTTCGGTAAACAGAGCTACGCCCGAAAACGGCAGAACATCTGTCGAAAAAATTACCGCTGACGGATATGAGAAAATCGGCGAAGCGGATATAAAAACCGAAGGAAACAAAATCATGATAAGTGTTCCGAAAACACTTATCGGAAATGACGGTACGATTCTCTTCAAATGGGCGGATAATTACGACGAGAACGATGTTTATTCGTTCTACACAAAAGGCGACAGTGCTCCTTACGGCAGACTTTGTTACAGATACTGAGGCTGTAACAAAACGAAGATCGTATAAATAAGATATAAAAATGAGCCGTAAAAAACGTGAGTTTTTTACGGCTCAGCGTGTCGAAAAACGCTGGTTTTTCGAACACGATGTGACTGCCGAGAAAGGAAGTCAGATGCCCCTTTCTTTCGTCCGAAGCAGTACAAAGGTACGGCGAGAGGCGAAAAAAGGGGCAAGTGCATATAAATATTTAACTTTAAATAAAAAAGCATAGCAACACAAGGTTACTCACTGAAAGCAACCATGTATTTTTGCTTTATAATTAAGTTATGCACGTTGTGACGACTTTATCGACAGTCAAAGCCGTAAAAAACGTGAGTTTTTTACGGCTCTCAGCGTGTCGAAAAAACGTGAGCTTTTACAGCTGTGCTGATTTATCTTACTCGCTTGCGTCTTATGATTTTTACGACGATTATGATTATCGCTACGGGTATCAGTATCAGAATAAAATACGGCAGCGATGAAAGGAACCAAATTGCACCCTCGCGAAGTGAGTCGGATATCGAATAGAAGTTTTTGCGAAGCTTGGACAGAACCTCGGAGAAGAATCCTTCTTTCACAACGGGCTGTTCACGGTCTACCTCGGTGACGGAAAACGTTACTTTTGAATAGCTGATCTGCTCATCGAGGGAGGAAAGCTGAGATTTCATGAATTCAAGCTCAGATCTTACCTGTGTGAGTCTGCCTTGTATTTCGAGAACATCGGAGAGGGATTGCGCCTTGTCGAGGATATCGAGAAGTGTTGACTGTTCCGTTTCGAGTGCTTTTATGCGACTTGCCGTATCGATGTAGGTCGTAGTCACATCGCGGACATTGACGGTCTTATTCGTTACGGTTGCCTGCCCCGAAACGGAATTGAGGAATGAGTCGAGATGCTCACTCGGAATACGCAAAACTATATCGCCGAAGCGGTGTCCGTCGTATGACGACGTTGTGATGTTGGAGGATTCGGTATATCCGCCGAGTGATTCGGTCAGCTGTTCGAGAGAAGCGGAGAACTTGTCGAAATCCTTTGTGTTGAGCGAAAGATACGCATCCTTTATAAGCTTTCTGCTGTCAATCGGAACGAAAGCTCTGTCTTCTTCCTCGGATTCATTCGGAGCCTTGTCGGCTTCTTCGAAGTAATTTTCAAATGACAGTTTGTTGTCATCTTTGTCGGTTTTGTAGCTGTACAGCTCGGCAAAAGCACCGTTTCCGCCCGTTGTCTGAGTTTGAGCCGACATGTTTTCTGCACGGTCGGCACTCTTTGCACTGAAAAGCGTGGCAAGAGTTGTGCCTCCCGCAAGTATTACAACGAGAAATACGGCAACGACCGATGTTATTGTCTTCACTGTATGTTTTTTACTCTTTTTTCTGCCCGCCGACATGGTTTCAAAGCTTGAAATCAGTTCGTCGCTCGGGTGAAGTGTATCAAGTTCACTTTTATAAGCATCAATTTTGTTCATTGAAGTCACCTCTTTCATCCAGATCAAATTTAAGAGCCTTTCTGCTTCTTCTGAGCCAAGAAAGGACGGTGTTGGTGCTGACGGAAAGAAGCTTTCCGATTTCTTTTGCGGTGTAGCCTTCGTAATAGTGAAGATATACGGCATTACGGTGATTAACGGGAAGCTTTTTTACGGCATCAAGGACGGAAATGCTGTTGTCGTCTGCCTCGTACACGGAAAGGTCGGTGTCCGTCGGAGAGGAGCGCTTGCCGTCACGGCGCAGATTGCGGCACTTGTTGAGAGTGACGCGTATGAGCCATGCCTTTATATGCTCGTTATCACGGAAGGTCTTTGAGGTTTCGAGAAGCTTTACGAAAACCTCCTGAGTTATATCTTCCGCATCGGATACAGAGTCTGTGTTGTGTATTGCGATGCGGTAGACGGTGTCGGAAAAGTTTTTGAAAATGTACGAGAATGAATCGGTACCGTTCATTATTACATTCATGGTTTTTGACCTCCTTTCATATATAACACACATAACCGGACCGAATTATTGCATAAAAGGTCTTTTTTTATAGAATATAACAAGATTTAAACGGACTGTCAACCGAAATGAACAATAAATTGACGAATAATTGTACATACTATACAAAAGAAATGTGGGGATGTAGCGCATAATTTGAATAAAATACTGAAAAAGTATTGAATTTTTCGGATTAATTTGCTATAATTCGTATCAGATATAGTATGCGGAGGTGTCTTTTGTGGGCGTTGCGGAATATTTTTTTCATCAGGGAACAAACGGTAAAGCCTATGAATATATGGGCGCTCACCGACTTTCGGATTCGTCGGTAGTGTTCCGTGTATGGGCGCCTCATGCCAAAAGTGTTCAGGTTGTCGGAGATTTCAACGGCTGGGATGAGAATGCCCCCCTCATGACAAAGATTACCGATAACGGAATTTTTGAGATAGCCGTAAGCGGTGTTTCGGATTTCGATGCGTATAAGTATCGCATTACTTCGGATGACGGAAAAGTTTATATGAAGGCGGATCCGTATGCTTTTCACTCGGAAACCAGACCGGGCACGGCATCAAAGGTCGTAAGTCTTGACGGATATCTCTGGGGTGACGATGAGTGGCTTTTCAAAAGACGTAATTCAAACATTTACGAAAGCCCCGTAAATATATACGAAATTCATGCGGGATCATGGAAAAAGTATCCCGACGGCAACCTCTATTCATACAGAAAGCTTGCAGACGAGCTGATTCCGTATGTAAAAGAGATGAACTATACCCACATAGAGCTTATGCCGATAAACGAGCATCCGTTTGACGGATCGTGGGGATATCAGGTTACGGGATATTTTGCGCCTACTTCAAGATACGGAACTCCGCAGGATTTTATGTATTTTGTCGATGAATGCCATAAGGCGGGAATAGGCGTTATCCTTGACTGGGTG
>JAZSPN010000047.1:0-10577 GCA_045537495.1 Acutalibacteraceae bacterium | reverse complement strand
CATAAACCTACGTGCTCTTTCTCTGTTAAATTCCACGTCATCGACATCGTTTGAAAGCACAAGCGGTTCACCGTCGGAAACTCCGTCGAAAAGCTCTGCCTTTCCGAACTTTTCTTTAAAATATTCAAGCGAATGTCCTCTGTACCCTTCTTCAACACCACATTCCGTAAGAAGGGGTGAAATATGTACCGTCGAAGCTCCGCCATCGGGTTGCTCCGACATCGCAAGAAATGCCGTTTCAACCGCTCTTTCCATACCGCTCGAAATAATGCAGTCAAACGGATAGTCGGAAAATCGCTTTCCGAGAAGCTGTGCCTGACGTCTTCCTTTTTCGGTAAGAGGTGAATCTATTCTGCCCGCCAACGTATCGTTTTCGGCCGTTCCCGCATTACCTCTTGATTGAGCATGCCTTACGAGTACCAGTTCAAAAAGTTTCAAAGGCTCCATTTTGCACCTCAGTATATGGAATCGAGTATCTCAACGGCATGAGTTACCGCACCGTCATTGTTTGAACGTACAACATAGTCAGCTTCTTTAAGCGCTTCTTCTGATCCGTTGCACGGCACAAATCCCGCTGCCGCCGTAATCAGCATATCGACGTCGTTGTAGCCGTCACCTATAGAATAAGCTCTGTCGTGAGGGACCGAAAGATAATCGGCAAGCTTCAAAAGTGCCGTGCCTTTATTAACCCCTTTTTTCAGCACCTCGATAAAGGTTCCTTCCGTCGGAAGAAAACACGGATCGTCATAATTTGAAGCTATGTATGACTGTATCTCCTTAGTCGTTTCCTTTGTACAGCCTATCATCACCTTTGCCCACGGCACCGACGATTCGGAAGGATCGGAAATCTCCTTGAACGGTATGCACTGACTCGTGAAATGACGTTCGGTCTTGACATTGTGATTTATGGAAAACGTCTCGTCGAACGCATACATTTCGATCGATGCAAAAGGAAATCTGTCCCGTATATCGCGAATAAAACCGAACGCATCGTTGTCGATTCCGTCAAAAAACGCCATTTCTTTTTTCGAGAAATCGTATGCCATCGAGCCGTTGCAAAGAAGTGCGGGGGCATTGAACAGCTTTACCGTATCGTAAAGCTTCATCGCCTGATACGTCCTGCCCGACGACAGTGTAAACAGTCCTCCGTTATCGCAAAAATATCTGACCGCCTCATATACACTTTCATGAGGTCTTCCCTCATCATCGTTGAGTGTACCGTCAAAGTCGCTGACAAGCAAAACTTTATCAAACTTTCCCATCAGTTGCCTCCGTTGTCATCTGCAAATTTCTGAATTCTGAGAACGGTTTCTGCCGATTTCAAAGTGCTCAATGTATCGTGAGAAGTCGGTGTTCCGTTTATATCAAGCAAAAACTGCTCAAACGGATTCGGCTCCTTGCTTTCCCCTTTAAAAATCTGCGGTTCTTCACTGTTGTCAAGCGCAAGAAACACCGTATCATCGTTCATCGAGAATTCAATCATTCCCTTTGAGCCCCAGAAGGTAAATCTCCAGACAGGTGAAAGCGGATATGAGCATTTCGGCTTCGCATACGAAACGTCTGCGGTAACACCCATACCGCCGTCCATTTCCGCCATAAACTGTGCACTGTCACGAAAATGCTTTTCCTCTGTTGCAAACGCATTCCAGCATCTTGCACCGTGGATCTTCACAAGTTCTTTTCCCGTTATCATACGGATAAGATCCATTCCGTGAATTGCTATATCATTTATGGTTCCGCCGTGCATCCCCTCTTCAAAATACCACATAGGTCTTTTTCCGTAATCAAGAGTATGCTGTCCCGTGAAGTTGACACTGTGAATTTCTCCGAGAACACCGTTTTCCACGAGTTCTTTCGCCTTGTTTACCGAATATGTGCAGCGTAAGTCATACATTCCGCCGACTTTAAGTCCCTTCTCGCTTGAAATACGTCTGATTTCATAAAGCTCATCAAGCGATGTGCATATCGGTTTGTCGGCTATAACGTGCTTACCGGCATTAAGTGCTCTGATGATCTCGTTGCCGCGTCTGCCGTAGCTGTCACCTATCGCAACTATATCTACACTCTCGTCCGACAAAATCTCTTCAAACGTTTCGTATGTAAAATCTACGCCCGCTCTCTCGACCGCCTCTTTCCTCGCTTCTGCATGGGGCTCAAATCCTCCTGCTGTAACGGCGTTTTGAGAGTCCTTTATCCAGTTATAAAGCGTAAAAATATGTCCGTGTCGAAATCCTGCAAAAGCTACTTTAAACATTTTCTTCTCCTTTTATTATGTCTTCCGTAAAATTGAAGTAATATCTTCTCTTCTTTTCGGTTGATTTTCCGTAGTCAATCGCTCTTTGGGGACATCTGTGTATGCAGGCGAAGCACTGCAGGCATCTGTCATCCCAGAAGGGCATCCCGTCCGCCAAAACGATGTTGTTCACGGGACATATGCTCTCGCACAATCCGCAACCGTTGCAGCGGTAACTCGTTTTGAAGGGCTTTGAGCTTCTTGCGTATTTATTGAAAAAATGTGAGGCGACGTACGTTTTCAGAAAAGGCATTTTTCCCGCATTCACATCGAAGCGTCCCTTTTCCCTGACATTTACAGACAGTGCTATCGAATCGAGCACTCTGTCGGCATTCCTCACCTTACGAAGAGCTTCGTCGTCGCTGTCCGTATCACCGGCAACTATATAGTTGTTAGGCATGACAACGGAATATCCGCAATCAAGGTGCACTTTCGTCTTTACGACACTCATAACGTGACCTGCTTCTTCACCGCAAGTCGCGACCGCATAGCTGTATGCTCCCTTATGAAGCTCTGTTCTGTCGAGAAAATCGGATACTATTTCGGGCATACTCCAAGCGTAAACAGGAAATACCAGTCCGAAAACTCCGTCCTTCGGCACTTTAACGCTTTCGTTTTTGTCAATATCCGCTATGCCGACACAAGCATCGCCCGTTCTTTTTGCCAGTGTCTTTGCAACCCATTCGGAATTTCCCGTTCCCGAAAAATAATATATCACGCATTTCACCTCTTATCAGATTATTATCTTTCTAATAATACTATATTAATTTTAAGTATTATTTCTAATTCAGAATATTAGACCAACTTTTCAAGAAAACTTGAAATTTTTTCAAAAAATTCTTTTTCGGAGTTTTCTTTGATAAATTTATTCTGTGCGGATATCATATTATCCCTGAGTCTGTTACTCTTCAAAATCCTCCCGGCGTAAGATGCGTTGTCTGCGGGAGTTTTCCCTTCGAAGCCGATTCCCCTCTTGTCAAAAAACTCACGGTTGCCCTTGTACCTCTTGTTTATTGATTTCATAATCATCAACGGAATATTTGATCGTGATACTGCGGTCAGCATCTCCGCATTTGCAACGGTGAAAACGACGTCTGCCGCCGATATATAAAGCGCCTCATCGTCCGATACTTCATGAACAAAAACATTACCGTAATCGGAAAACAGTGAACAGTATACCACCTTCTCCGCTTCGGAGTTTACGGCAAGCAATACCTGAGCTTCCTTGCACAGTCGGAGTATTGATCTGACCGTTGACTTGACTTCGCTTTTTGTCGCTTCCGAAGCAAAAACGCTGAAAACCGGCATATCGTCAGCAATTCCGAATTTTTCACGGGCGGTGTTTTTATCAGTCACATTGCGAAATTTACGTCTTAACGGCAAACCGCACTCTTCAACTTTTTTATCCCGCGCTCCGCTGTTTATAAATTCAAAAACACTTTCCTTGGACGGAATAATGTAAAGACCGCAATCGGTTTTTTCAAGCTTTTGTGTGCAATGATAATCTGCCGACACATATATCCTGCCAACCCCGTCAACATTACATTTTGTCAGCACCTCGGACTCGGATGACAAGACAGCGTTAATTCCGTTTTTTCTTATAAATGAGCACATTTCCTCACTCTTTACCATCTGCATAAAAACACAGTCCGAGCCGTTTTCGCAAAGTGTTTCGTAAACGGCTTTCGGTATATTGAATATTTTTTTGTAACAAACCAGAAGCTTCATATATTTCCTCCGTCTTTATTCTTTGCAGGAGGAAACGCTGTATGCAGGGTAAAAGAAAAAACCGCAGAAAGCCGAAGCTTTCTGCGGTATCGAACTATCTTATCTGAGGAAAAGCAAAACGAGTGTTGTGCCGAGAGTAAGCACGAAGAAAATAACTGCAAGAATTCTTGTAATCTTGACAAGCTTCTGTCCCATTGTACGGCCCTTCGACTTGCCGAAGAATGTTTCTGCACCACCTGCAATAGCACCTGAAAGTCCCTGCTGTTTTGCTTCCTGCATAAGAACTGAAATAACGATACAGATAGATGTGAGTAAAATTAAAATACCTAAAATAATCTCGATAGCCTGCATAAGATATAGACCTCCTAAAATGTTTACTAAGTGATAATATCATAAACATCTTTGAATTGCAAGATGTTTTTTAAATTTTTTCTGCATTTTGGTATATTTTTCAACGAATTATTACGTGCATAAGGGAAACAATCTTAACAGCGGGAAAAAATCAAGCGTTTGCTCACCGCACCGGCAGCCGAAAGATATATTTTTTCGACTGCCTTTTTATATCAGAAAGTAATCTGCTCACCGTTGTCTTCCGTTCTGGGCTTCGTTCCCGTTGCGGGAAGGCTCTTTGTTCTGAAACGGTGAGGCTTGTCAAATTCTCCTTCGGAATATTCGTGTACCGAGAGAAGCCTTTGTCCCTTTTTGAGCGTCATTACCGCGACTCCCGCGGTATCCTTCGTCGTCTTTGAAGAAACAGCTCCGACGGGCATAAGTAATATCTTGCCTGCCGACGAAGTCAATACATACTCTTCGTCACCCTTCGCCATAAAGATGCCGACTATCTGTGACTTGTCGGAATACGCCTTGATAAGCTTCTTTCTGTTCGTCTTTGTGCTGTATGATTTGAGATCAACCTTCGCAACCTTACCGTTTTCAAAGAAGAACAGCATGTATCCCGAATAGTCTTTTGTAGATGTCATCGAAACGATCGTTTCTCCGCTCTCCATTTCAAGCTTCGATGCTACATATTCGCCGAGTACACTCGCCTTGCAATCCTCGAAATCGCTTTCCTTCGCCTTATAGACCTGCTGTTTGTTCGTAAAGAACAAAAGATCTGACGTGTTGTCGGATTCGACGGTCATTTTTATTCTGTCATTTTCCTTCAGCTTGTGTTCCGAACTCATACGAAGTGACTGCGGAGTAATCTTTTTGAGATAGCCCTGCTCCGTAAAGAACAGCGTTACGGGATATGAAGGAACTTCCGGCTCCGCCTCCTCCTCTTCACCGTCATCCTCATACAGAATCTCGGTTCTTCTGTCCTTGCCGTATTTATCGGAAACCCTCTTGAGCTCATCGATGATTATCTTTTTAACCTTCGATTTCGATGCCAGGATATCCTCCATTTCGGCAATCTCTTTTTCAAGGTTCTCGATATCCTCAAGACGTTTGATAATATATTCACGGTTGAGGTGACGAAGCTTTATCTCGGCGACGTATTCTGCCTGCACCTCGTCAATCATGAAGCCGATCATGAGGTTGGGTACAACTTCGCTCTCTTCCTCGGTTTCTCTGACAATTTTTATCGCCTTGTCAATGTCGAGAAGGATTTTCTGGAGTCCGCGAAGAAGATGAAGCTTGTCCTTCGCCTTCATCAACGAGAAATAAACCTTTCTCCTGATACAGTCGGTCCTGAATGCAATCCATTCCGTCAGAAGCTCCGCTACACCGAGTGTTCTCGGAGAGCCCGCTATAAGAACGTTGAAGTTACACGAAAAAGTATCTTCGAGTGTCGTTATCTTGTAGAGTTTTTTCATGAACTTATCGGGATCGATTCCGCGTTTGAGGTCAATGGTGATTTTAAGTCCCGACTTGTCCGTTTCATCTCTGATGTCACCGATCTCCTTAACGGTGCCCGCCTTAACCTTTTCGATAATCTTTTCGATAATCGCTTCCGATGTCGTCGTCGGGGGAATTTCCGTTATATCAATACAGTTGTTCGATTTATCGTAGCTGTACTTCGCTCTGATTCTGACTGAGCCTCTGCCCGTCTTGTAAATCTCTTCAAGCGTTGCACGGTTATAGAGAAGTTTTCCTCCTCCGATAAAGTCGGGTGCCTTCAAAGTGTCGGCGACAACGTGATTTTCATCCCGTATCAGTGCAATAGTTGTGTCGCAAACCTCTCTGAGGTTGAATGAACAGATTGAGCTTGCCATGCCGACGGCAATACCCGTATTCGCGTTTACAAGGATGGTGGGAAACGTTACGGGAAGAAGTGTCGGCTCCTTCATCGTAGCATCGTAGTTGTCTACAAAATCCACGGTATCCTTATCAATATCCGAGAAAAGCTCGGAACAGATTGAATCAAGCTTCGCTTCCGTATATCTCGAAGCTGCCCACACCATGTCACGTGAATAAGCCTTGCCGAAGTTACCCTTTGAATCGACAAACGGATGAAGCAGTGCCTCGTAGCCTCTCGAAAGTCTGACCATCGTTTCGTAAATTGCCGCATCACCGTGAGGGTTAAGCTGCATGGTACGTCCGACAATGTTGGCACTCTTTGACCTGGCGCCCGTCAGAAGTCCCATTTTGAACATAGTATAAAGAATCTTTCTGTGAGAAGGCTTGAAGCCGTCTATCTCGGGAATGGCTCTCGACATGATAACGCTCATCGCATACGGCATAAAATTGACTTCAAGCGTGTCCGTTATCCTCTGGTTAACAACCTCACCGGCACCGGGAATGCTCATGTTCAGTGCGTTGAGATCCGTTGTCTTTTCCTGTTTTGTTACTTTCTTTTTTGCCATTGTCTACTCCTTATCAGGAAACATCCGTTAAATCTATATAACGGTAGCCCTCTTCAGCTATATGCTGTTTTCTCGCTGCGAGATCATCACCGAGAAGCATGTCGAAAACTCTGGAAGTTTCGGCAGCCTCGTCCATTTCGATTTTAATAAGTCGTCTTGTCGACGGATTCATGGTGGTAAGCGACATCATTTCAGCCTCGTTTTCACCAAGTCCCTTTGAACGCTGAATGGTGTGCTTTGCATTTCCGATTTCTTCAAGCGCATCCGCCTTTTCTTTTTCGGTGTAGCAGAACCATGTTTTGTCCTTTGAAGTAATTTCGTAAAGAGGTGATTCGGCGATATAAACCTTTCCCTCTTCGATGAGTGTCGGCATAAGTCTGTATATCATGGTGAGAATAAGCGTTCTGATCTGGAATCCGTCGACGTCGGCATCGGTGCATATTATGACCTTGCTCCAACGGAGATTTTCGAGATTGAACGATGACATGTCCTTGGCATTCTTCGACCTGACTTCGACACCGCATCCGAGAACCTTGATAAGGTCGGTAATTATGTCGTTTTTGAAAATCTTGTCGTATTCGGCTTTAAGACAATTGAGTATCTTGCCTCGGACGGGAATGACCGCCTGGAACTCCGAATCTCGCGCCTGCTTACAGGCGCCCAACGCCGAGTCGCCCTCAACGATGAAAAGCTCTCTGACGTTGATATCCTTCGATCTGCAATCGACAAACTTCTGGACTCTGTTCGTGAGATCGTTCGATTTCGAAAGAGTGTTCTTGATGCTCTGCCTTGTCGCATCCGCCTTGATACGGCTTCTCATGTTAATGATAACCTGATCCGCAATTTTTTCCGCATCAAGTCTGTTTTCTATGAAATATATTTCCAGGTTGTGCCTGAAAAATTCAGTCATCGCTTCCTGGATAAACTTATTGTTGATGGCTTTCTTCGTCTGATTTTCGTACGAGGTCTGAGTTGAAAACGAAGATACAACGAGAATGATACAGTCCTCTACATCCTGATAGTTTATCTTTGCATCGGATTTGTTGTACTTGTTGTTCGCCTTGAGATACGCATCTATCTGGGAAACGAAGGCACTTCGGAATGCTTTTTCGGGTGCTCCGCCATATTCAAGATAGCTCGAATTGTGATAATAATCCTTCAGCGTGAGTGAATTTGAAAAACACAGTGCAGCGTTTATCCTGACCTTGTAATCCTTCTGGTCCTCTCTGTCGCGTCCGACTCTTTCCGCCTGCCAGAACTGAACGTCGGTAAGCGATTTGCCTTCGGAAAACTCCTTTACAAAATCCGTAATGCCGTTTTCATAGCTGTATTCGTAAGTATCAAACTTTGTCTGTGATACCTGATTTTTCAGTATAAAAGTAACACCCGAGTTTACTATCGACTGACGCTTCATCATGTCCTGATAGTATTCAAGCGGTATCGCAATGTCGGTAAACACTTTAAGGTCGGGACGCCATTTGATCCTCGATCCCGTATCCTTTTTCGGATACTCCTCTTTTAACATTTCGCCGACGATTTTTCCCTTTTTAAAGTTGAGAACATATCTGTATCCGCCCGTGTGTATCTCCGCTTCCATATATTCCGAAGAATACTGCGTTGCACAAAGTCCGAGTCCGTTAAGTCCCAGGGAGTATTCATAGCTTCCGCCGTCATTCGTCGAATACTTGCCGCCCGCATAAAGCTCACAGAATACAAGCTCCCAGTTATATTTCTTTTCTCTTGCGTTGTAGTCAACGGGAATTCCTCTGCCGAAATCCTGTACTTCTACGGAATTGTCAAGAAATCTCGTTACGATGATTTTGTTTCCGTGTCCTTCTCTCGCTTCGTCGATGGAATTTGAAATAATCTCGAACACGGAATGCTGACAGCCTTCAAGTCCGTCGGATCCGAATATTACCGCGGGACGCTTTCTGACTCTGTCGGCACCTTTGAGCGAAACGATACTTTCGTTGCCGTATGATTCTTTTTTTGCCATCCGGTTTTCCTTTCCTAAGGTGCACAGCACCTCATAACACGCACAAAATCTGCATCAGCAGCTTTGCCGGTGCAGATAGTGCAATCTGTTATTGATTGTTTGTATTCTGATTGTAATCGTTGTAGTAGTTCTGATTCTGATTCTGCTGTTCTCTTCTGTCAAGCTTTTTGAAAAGGCCCTCCGTCTTGGGATTTCCGAAGATAAGAAGCACTCCGAGAAGAATCAGACATACGGCCGCGTTGGCTGCTATAAACTGCTTCCACTCCCAGTTACCCCACTGCGTCTGAATTATCAGTGCATTGATTCCGAGTGCCAGAAGCGCTATCTTCCAGATATTAACGCCGTTTGCAATCATGCTTCCGAGTGTGGGAATTATTACGAACAGTGTCCAGTAGGGCAGGATGCTCTTAAACTGAATCACGTCGAATGCACACATGAGGAAAAGAACCCCCAGTATCAGTGCCGTAAATCCGAACATAAGCTTTGTAAAATCTTCTCTTCTGAATCTCATTGTACTTCCTCCTTCTCGGCATCCGTGCCCTCCATAATCGCTTTGAATTCGGCACCGTCGAGTTTTTCTTTTTCGATAAGAACCTGTGCTACTTTATGAAGCATATCCATATGAGAGTTAAGAATATCCTCCGTCCTCTTGTACGACGAATTAACAATTTCGTTTACCTCGCCGTCGATAATGGATGCCACGTTTTCGGAATAAGCCTTCGTATGAGTATAATCTCTGCCGAGGAATACCTCGCCGTCACCCGATGAATAGGAAACGGGGCCGAGTTTTTCGCTCATACCGTATTTTGTAACCATCTTTCTTGCAATTTCGGATGCTCTTTCAATATCGTTTGACGCACCCGTCGAGATATCTCCGAGTACAAGAGCTTCCGCAACACGTCCGCCCATGAGGACCACGATGTCATCAAGCATGTCGTTCTTTGATGTGTAGCTCTTGTCTTCCTTCGGCATCGACATCGTGTATCCGCCTGCCATGCCTCTCGGAATAATGGATATCTGATGAACGGGATCCTGACTCGGAAGAAAATAAGTCGAAATCGCATGACCTGCTTCGTGGTAAGCCGTAAGCTTCTTTTCCTTGTCGCTTATCTTTCTCGACTTCTTTTCCGTACCGACAATTACCTTGACGGTAGCATCTTCGATTTCTTCCATCGTAATCGCTTTTTTGTCGCTTCTTGCCGCAAGAAGTGCCGCTTCGTTGAGAAGGTTCTCAAGATCGGCACCCGTAAAGCCTGCCGTTGAACGTGCGATTACGGAAAGCTCCACGTCGGGAGCCAGCGGCTTGCCTTTTGCGTGTACTTTCAGAATCTCTTCTCTTCCCTTAATATCAGGATAGCCGACCGTTACCTGTCTGTCGAATCTGCCCGGTCTTAAAAGTGCGGGATCGAGGATGTCGGGCCTGTTGGTGGCGGCAATTATGATAACGCCTTCATTTGCACCGAAGCCGTCCATCTCGACAAGCAGCTGGTTGAGTGTCTGCTCTCTTTCGTCGTGTCCGCCACCCATACCTGCACCTCTGTGACGTCCGACTGCATCGATCTCATCGATGAAAATAATTGCGGGTGAGCTTTCTTTCGCCTTATCGAAAAGATCACGTACTCGCGATGCACCGACACCGACATACATTTCGACGAAATCCGAACCCGAAATCGAGAAGAACGGCACATTTGCTTCGCCGGCAACGGCCTTGGCAAGCAACGTTTTACCCGTGCCGGGAGGGCCCACAAGAAGGACT
>JAZSPN010000058.1:0-21916 GCA_045537495.1 Acutalibacteraceae bacterium | reverse complement strand
GGCGTAACGCATGGCAACAACCGCCATCATATTTGACGGCACAAGGTAATTGAAAATACAGGAATCATCGGACGGACGGAAGCCTGACCATGTCATTCCGGTGAAATTGACAGGTCTGCCGTATCCGTCAAAAGGCAACGTGTCGGAGGGAGGACAGTTTTTTCTGCCGAAAAAGTAGGTTGAGTTTTCTTCGTGACGCTGTTCTTTTATAAAGTGATCGGTTATTGTTTCAAGCATTTTTTCGGTTTCCGCCGTAAGCACCTCTCGGTCACCGGTTGTCTTGTAATATTCATACAGCAGGTAAACCGATGCACAAAGTGAGTCAACCTCATATTTTCTCTCCCAGATAAGGTCGTGGTCAAAATCCGAGGGATCCTTCCATTTTTCCGGATTAGGCTCTGCATTGAACGCGTTTGAGTACGGATCAAGGTTTACATATACCGCGTGTCTTGCAATAACACCGCGCAGAATCCTTCTGAGCTCCTCATCCAGCGGTGCATATTTTATATAAGGCTTTAACTGTGCGGCACTGTCGCGCAACCACATAGCGGGAATATCGCCCGTGATAACAAAGTAGCTGCCGTCATCAAGCTGTTTTGCGGTCGTTTCTATCGTGTTAAGAAAGCACTGCTTCGCAAGCGGTGCAAGTGCGGGAAAAATCCGCTTCGTTTTTTGTTCGAGCTCTTCGGCTTTTTTTATCAGTATGTCGGGTGTTTTCATATTTATTCTCCTTAAAATGTGTTCACAAGTAATATACAACACCGGCAGGTGTTTGTAAATATATTAAAAAAATATTTAAAAATTCCGACGGACAAAAGTTAAGCGGTTTTGACAAAATATAACTGTAATATTTTCTGTTTTTTATTGAAAAAATCCGTTATCCGTGTTATATTAAAAATAATAGGGATTTTATGCCCTTTTTAACGATAAAGGAAGTACGGGCATGACAGAAAAAGAACTGAAAAAACTAAGCCGTGTTGAGCTTTTTGAGATTCTGCTTGAAGAAAGCAAAGAAAACGAAAGGCTGAGGCAGGAGCTTTTGCAAAAGAACGAAGAGCTCTCGGCTAATGCGGATATCAATTCTTTAATAGCGGCAGACAGAATGAATACGGCAATAGAAAAATTGGATTTGCTGGTCAGTAAACTGGAAACAAACGTTGAAAAGTCGAAGGCTCAAAAAGATACCGTGAAGGAAACCTCCGTTGCCGACGAAGCGGCGCGAAATGCCGCCATTTCCGACAGAAAGCTTTTTTTGAGATTGTTGAGTTTTTATTCAAGCAGCAAAATAGCCATGGCACTGCTTCCGAGTGAAATTCAAAAC
The DNA here is from genome assembly GCA_045537495.1 of Acutalibacteraceae bacterium. Classification (GTDB taxonomy): domain Bacteria; phylum Bacillota; class Clostridia; order Oscillospirales; family Acutalibacteraceae; genus UBA1425. Next base: position 20,595 of record JAZSPN010000058.1, on the reverse strand, counting down.
GATGTTAAAGCAAGACTCAGAGGGATTACAGATGCAAGAAAATGAAAGATCATTTCCGAATTCGCAAGACGTTGAAAAGGTGCTGAAAAAAGAGAGATATAAAAGAAAATACAAGACATCGCTCAAAAGCACATTTTTCACTTTGGTCGCCGTTGCCGCCGTTGCCGTACTTGTTGCAACTCTTTGGCTGCCCGTTCTTCAGATTTACGGAAGCTCAATGACACCGTCTTTGGATGACGGAGAAATAGTTGTTTCGACGAAGTCGAAGCAATATCACTCAGGTGACATCATTGCTTTTTACTACAACAACAAATTGCTTGTCAAAAGAGTAATTGCTACGGCGGGGCAATGGGTAAGCATAGAAGATGACGGTACGGTTTATGTTAACGGCACGGAAATTACCGAGCCTTATATCAGTGAAAAATCTCTCGGCAACTGTGACATCGAATTACCGTATCAGGTGCCCGAAAACAGGGTTTTTGTCATGGGTGACCACCGAAGTGTTTCCGTCGATTCAAGAAACAGCGTTATCGGCTGTATCTCGGAGGAGGAGATAGTCGGTAAAATTGTTTTCAGAGTGTGGCCGATGGAAAAAATAGGCTCAACGGGATAACGGTGATTTAAAATATAAAGTAAAGGAGGGTGAGTGAAATAGAAAGATTTTGGAAAAAGATAGAAGAATTTCTGATGTTGTCAAGGCTTGAAAAGCGTTGGCGTAAAGTTGCAAAAGTCTGTGCAATCGTTGTTGTTTTCTGGACTGTCTATTTGCTTATCCTCCCTGCAATAACCATGGAGAACGATACCTATTGCGGACTTGATGAACATATACACGACGACGGCTGCTATGCCGTTGAAAGTAATCTGATCTGCGGTTATGATTTGGTTTCGGTTACAGAATCCGAAGAACCGACGACGGAAGAATTTACAACGGAAGAATTTACGACGGAAGAACAGACAACAGAAGAACAGACGACGGAAGAGTCGGCAACGGAAGAAATAACCTTCGAAGAAACGGTTGCCGAAAATACGGAAACGACGGAAGAGTGTCATATTCACACATCGGACTGTTACGAGTACAAGAAGACGCTTGAATGTACCGTCACAGAGCATATGCACGAAGAGGTGTGCTTCATTGAAGAGCTGGCATCGGCAATCAGAGAGGAAATTGCGGAATCGGTTTCGGAAGATGATAACGGTGCTTCTCTTTTGGCAGATACAACAAGGAGTATAACGAGAGTAAACTTTGATAACCTTGACGGAAGCGGCGGAACTTATTATGTTGTCTATACTCTTTATAACAATAAGTACTACGCGGTCCCGGGTGTATTAAACGGAACTCCTTTGGAAATCACCGTAAACAGTGACGGAACAATAGTGTCAGACGCGCTGAACGATAACTATTACTGGAATTTCACACAGCAGAGCGGTTCCGCCTATTATATCCAGAATCTCGGCTCAGGCAGATATATGCACTCCTTCTACAACAGCAGCAGTGACTACGGTATTACGACCTCGGGCAGATATACATCGAGCCTTGAAACGTCGGGAAGCGGAAGCAGTAAAACCTTCAGGGTGAAAAGTAACTCGAACTATTCACGCATTACGGGCTCAGGCACGGGTGTTGCTTTTGCCACTACCACAACATCGGGCAGTGCCGCCCAGTATTATATTGCCGAGGTCTACATGCCTCCCACTTATCATGTATGGTTCGACGGTACTTGCGGCGGACTTATGAGCCTTTATGAATCACCCGATACATACATGGCGGTTTCGGGTGACGACAATACGATAACACTGCCTTCCGAATGGCAGTCGCCGAGTAAATATTCATATACACTTAACGGTTGGTACGATATTAAGAATCATCGGTATTACGAGCCCGGTGCAACGGTGACTGTTACAAAGGATACCGTATTTTATGCCGACTGGGTTGCGGCGACTTACGATGTCGGCACGGTCAATGCCGAAAATATGAGTCTGATTGCTCCGAGTCTTGATACGAACTCCTTTATCAGAACGGATATGTTCGATTACAGCGCCGTATTCAATATGCAGGCCGTAACACATACCGGATCAGTCAGTGCTTCATCGCACAGTGAAACGTGGTCCGTTGTGCAGAACGGTACCGTTCCCTATAACAATGCCGATTCTCTCGGATTTATTTTCAGAGACTGGGACAGCGGCGGATCCGATATATCGTATCCCGCAAATCTTATAAGACTCAACAACAATCAGGGTACACAGATAACGTCGGGAATTGTCGAGTACGTTTCCGATGTGTCGGGACAGAACATTATCGATCTGCTGTTCAATCCCGAGAGTCGGGTTATCGGTAAAAATTATGTCGGTCAGGCGAACTATCTCTATCAGTTTATGGAAAAGGGAAGCACTAACTTCGACGGTGAGCATGACGGCTATTACTACTACGATGCCACGCTCAATGCCGCTTCCTACAATCAGTCGGCACAGCGATTCTACATCTATGATTACCTCGAAAGAACGTCGGATTCGCTTAAAGACAGCATCGACGCAAACGGCAATCCTACGGCGGCGGGGGCATATTCCGATTTTCTGCCGTTCAACTCACCTTACGCGAATAATCACAACAACAAAACCATAACTTCGTATACGGACGGCGAAGGCGACACCGATAACTATCAGTACGATGCCAAGGCGACCAACCAGGGCAGTGCCGCAGGAAATGCGGGTACTAACTACTGGTTCGGCATGAAGTCGGAAATCAAGTTTTATCTGCCCGATGATACGGGTACCGTTGATGCCTATCAGAACTACGGCAATATTTCATCCCACGGCAAGCACATGACCTTTGAATTCAGCGGTGACGATGACTTGTGGATATTCGTAGACGGTGAGCTTGTAATGGATATCGGCGGTCTTCACGGTATCATGAACGGCAAAATCGACTTTTCCACGGGTATAATAACCACCAGTACCGCTAACGATGTTCTGGAAACGGGAACGGCGGCTACGGTAGAAAAATCATTTTTGCCTCCGCTTGAAGAGGGCGACCACACCCTTACCATTTACTATATGGAACGAGGCGGATCACAGTCGAACTGTGCTATTTACTTCAACATTACTCCGCGCTACGGCATGGAGCTTGTCAAGCAGGATTCGCTTGACGGTGCGGGACTTGACGGTGCGGTGTTCGGAGTGTATACCGATATATCATGTACGGAGCCTGCCGTTTTGTGGAGCTCTGAAACGGCATATCAGAACGGTGAAGAAGGCACCAACGTCTTTACGGCGATTAACGGCAAGGTTTACTTCTGGGGTGTTTCGGCAGGTAAGGTGTATTATTTGAAAGAGCTTGTCGCGCCCGCGGGTTATCCGCTGACCGATGACATTATCCGTATATCGATGAACAGCCTGGGTAATTCAATATGCAGCGCCGATGCGCTTCGCGGTGATGACGGAATACATACAGAAGGTTTTGAGGTCATAAACAACACCGCCGACGAGGTGCATCAGCAGATAGCGATTTCACTGACCAATCAGAAATATACGACCAACAAGCGGAATGTCGCGGTAACCAAGCACTGGTCGGTGGAGGATGAAAGTCATATTCCGGAAAGCGTAACCGTTTACCTTCTTGCCAACTCACTTAATACGGGCAGATTTGCCGTTCTCAGCGAGGAGAATAACTGGACATATCTGTGGACGGATCTTCCGATTTATGACAGCATAGGCGAAAAGATCGTATACAGTGTTTACGAAGAGCAGGCGGAGGATTTCTTTACCGATATAGAAGTAGAGGATGAACAGCTCATCAACGCCTGGGTACAGACCGATACGTTCTATGACGGCGGAACATTTCTTATTGTCAATCGGAATACGGGCTATGCACTGACGGTAGACAATTCGGGTGTTTTTAAATGGGAGGACAAGCAAAGCGCCGAAAGCGATCCTTCGGCACACTGGATTGTTAACGCAGACGGCATGGGCTTCCATGTTATTGACGAGTCGGGTTATCATATTATTCTTGACGGAACGGATGAATTTATTCCGGAGAAAGACGGTAACAGAATACTTTACTATGACAACTTCGGACTTGCGGCGAGATACAACAACACGTTCTACTACATAAGCGACGACTTCTCGGCAAAGACGGGAGATCACCTTGAACTTGAACTTTACATCAACATGGATATCCTTATTCATGAAAATGATGACGGTGAAGGGGCTGTCGGGGGAGAAAATCCCGAGGAAGACACCGAGCTTGATGATGAAGTCCTTGTCACGATGTATAATGTTACCAACACGTACATTGAAGAGAGAAGACAGACATCATTCACGGTGGAAAAGAAATGGGACGACGGTGTCATGAATCATATTCATGACAGCATAACGGTACGACTGTATGCCGGCGGAGTCGATACGGGACGAACACTGACTCTCAACAACTCCAACGGATGGAAGGATACTTTTCTCGGCTTACTGTATTCGGATGAAAACGGAAACAGAATATCATACTCCGTTGTTGAAGAAGAAACACCGGGCTATCATCCCGAATATTCAACGATAACCGAAGTGCCGGGCGGACCGATAACCGTGTGGGATTCGAGTAATTCTCTGACAGCGGGAAATACCTATATGTTTACTTCGGGCAACTATGCCTTAGCTTCAAATGCGGGTAATGGGGTTGTTTCGGAGGAAATAAACGAAAACAGCGAATACCAGCAGTGGACGGTAGTTGGTTATAACGGTAATTTAAAGCTTAAAAATGAAGGAAACGGCAGATATCTGTATTACAGAAACGGCAGTTTTACAACAAGTGACAGCTACACCAATAACTACACTAACGTGACGCTGCCGTCGAACAGACTGACAATCGGCAATTCCACAAGCAGATACGTTACGCTGAATTCATCATCCGCTTCAACAACAACGTCTTCCGGCAGTGCAACAACACTGACGGTAAAGGTGAAAGGATATGCTTCGGGTAATGCGGCTTATACCGTGACAGTGACAAATATAAAGGTACATCATATTCTCCCTGAAACCGGAGGTATGGACATTCGTTGTTTGTATATAATCGGAGGACTGCTCGTTACCGTGAGCATCGTATTCCTACTCTGTTTATATAAAAAAAGACAGAGAAAGGAGGGTAGACGCTTAATAATTTAAGGCAGGCCCCGACTATAGAAAATTTATAAATCACTCCCAAGGGAGAAAAAAGAAAGGAAAATAACCATGAAAAAAACAGGCAAAATCTTTTGTGCGGTACTTGCAGTAATGTTTGTATTCTCAATGTCGATTCCTGCATTTGCAGCCGCATGGACAGGATCAATCACAATCAACGGCACTGAAAACGTTCCCGTTAAAAACAAGGTATTCAAGGCTTATCAGGTGCTTACTGCAACGGCGGTTGATGAAAGTGACCTTGAATCGGGCGTTATTTATGCAATTCCCGCGGCTATGCAGAGCTTCTACGACGGACTTTGCGGCGGCGAAGACGGTGTTGCATCGGTTGACGAAGTAGTCGCTTATATTGAAAGCGCAGACCTTCAGGCCTTCGCGGGTGAAGTTCTTGCAGCGGCAAAGACGGCGAAAATCGTACCGGCAACAGCGGTCAATGATGATGAAAACAACAGTGCAACCTTCTCGAATATTCCGTTCGGCTACTATGTAATCGAAGACGAAGGCACGGCAACACCCATTTCGGCACTTATGCTCAAAACGACATCGGAAGTAGTTACAATCAAGGCGGATAAGCCGGCAATCGAAAAGAAAATTGACGGTGATAACGACAGCGACGGCACGACGGCGGATCTTGTTGATTACAATACGGCAACGGTTGGCGAAACTGTTCCCTACGTTATCATATCGAAGGTGCCCGATATGGCGGGTTACACATCGTACACCTACAAGGTAACCGATACTTTCTCGGCAGGTCTTACTTTCAACGATGACGTTACTGTCACGATCGGCGAGAAGACACTCCTTGAGGAAACCGACTACACCGTAAACAGCGATGAAAACGGAACGGTTACGATTGAGTTCATCGACTTTGAGAATTACACGAAGGATCAAGCTATCACAATCAAATATTCGGCAACGGTAAATGCGAATGCTGTTATCGGCGTTGAAGGCAACCCCAATACGGTTAAGCTTGAATACTCGAACAATCCTCAGGATTCGACATCGAAGGAAGAAACTCCCGAAGATGTGGTCTATACATACCTTGCAGATCTCATTATCAACAAGACGGACGAGAATGACGAGCCTCTTGAGGGTGCGGTTTTCGAAGTAAAGCAGGGCGAAACGACAATTGCAAACGGTACATCGGACGCTGACGGTAAAGTAGTATTTACATGGGTAAACGGTGTCGGCCTTAAAGACGGCGAAACCTACACAATCGTTGAAACAAATGCTCCCGCAGGCTACAACAAAGCAGATGATATCACATTTACGGTAACCTGCACCGATCCCGAAACGGGCACAGAGTGCACATGGTCAACCGCTAACGAGCTTGTTACATTCACGGTAACAGACGGTACGGCTGCAGACTATTTCGAAACAACAATCGTCAACACCACGGGCGGACTTCTTCCCGAAACCGGCGGTATCGGTACAACAATCTTCTACATCGTAGGCGGACTCCTCGTTGTTGGCGCAGCTATCTTTTTGATCACAAAAAAGAGAATGTCCGTTGAATCATAATTAAAGTACATATAAGCTGATGGGGCTTCATGCCTCATTAGCTTTCTCAAGAGTCGTAGCTTACGGCTTTTGAGAAAGCTAATCCACGGCTTGTCGGCGAGGTTGTGCTACGCAAAATTTTCAAGGAGTAAACAATGAAGAAGCACGGAACAACAATATTTCTGATATTGATATTTGCCGTCGGACTCGGTCTGTTGCTTTATCCGGGTATCAGTAATCGGTGGAATGAACTGCATCAGTCGAGGGCAATTGCATCCTATTCGGAAAGTGTTGTGAATCTGAAGACCGAAGATAAGAAAAAATATATTAACGAAGCAATACAGTTTAATGAACTTCTGGCAAGAAGAGCGGGAAATCAGTACCTTTCGAAAAAAGAGCTTAAAGAATATGAAAATGTGCTTGATATAACGGGAACCGGTATTATGGCGTATATTGAAATTCCCTCGATCAATGTTTCGTTACCGGTATATCATACCGTTTCGGATGCGGTTTTGCAGGTTGCAGTCGGTCACATGGAGTGGACGAGTCTTCCCGTCGGAGGCAAAAGCACCCACTGTGTACTTTCGGGACACCGAGGGTTGCCGTCGGCAAAGCTTTTCACCAATCTTGACAGACTCGGTATCGGCGATGTCTTCATGCTTCATTTTCTCGACACAACCATAACGTATCAGGTGGATCTTGTGCTCATTGTAAATCCCGATGATGTTTCGCTTCTCAACATTGAAGAAGGAAAGGATCTGTGCACTCTTGTTACCTGTACACCTTACGGTGTTAACTCACACCGACTTCTTGTACGGGGCACAAGAACGGAAAATCTCGAAGAAGTGCCCGATATCAATGTTATTGCCGAAGCGGGAAGGATTGAACCGTTGATTATTGCTCCGATAGTTTCGGCGCCGTTGCTTTTGCTGCTTATTATTTATGTGCTCATAAAATATAGAAAGAAAAAATAAAATGGGATGATTATAATGAAGAAGATAACCGCATGGATTATAACGTTTTCAATGTGTCTTTGTGTTTTCTCTTTTGCAGTCCATGCTTCTTTGAAACAGCAAATTAAGATAGTTTATACCGACGGCGAAGAGGCTGTTGGAAATGTTCGGTTTTCAATTTTTTATATCGGTGATGAAAATGGCGGAAAAATCATACCGAATAAAGTTTTTTCGTCATACAAGGTGGATTTTGACATTTCCGACAGTGAAAAACTTAAAGACTTAGCAGCTACTCTTTCCGCTTACATCTCAAAGGACGGCATCGAAGCCGATTATACCGATGCCACGGATAAAGAGGGCGTAGCCGACTTTGAGCAGAGAGCCTTTGACGAAGGTGCTTACCTCATTACTGCAAAAACGTATTACGACGGCAGTAGTCACTATATCTGTGAGCCCGTAATCGTGATATTGCCTTACGGGGACTTCGACGTTCTGGAAATCAATCCAAAGTTTGAAGAAGTGCCCGATGACACCCTGCTGTCATACAAAGTGCTCAAGGTCTGGGTTGGCGATGACAAAAAGAGCAGACCTTCAAAAATTACGGTTGAGCTTCTTCGCGACAGTGAAGTTTACGGTACCGCAGTGCTTAATGCGGAAAACAACTGGAAACATCAGTGGAATAACCTTTCGCCCGGATACAGTTGGACGGTAACGGAGAAGGACGTTCCGAATAACTATACCGTTTCGGTATCTCTGCGGGAAAATGCGTTTATTCTGACAAATACCTTTGATAAACCGGAAGAGAACACAACAACTCCGATAAGCACAACATCTCCAATAAGCACAACATCTCCGAACGGCACGACATCACCGAACGGTACAACATCTCCGATAAGCACAACATTACCGAAAGAGGTAACGCTTTCGGAGCCGGATGAGCCGGAGCATACCGATACGGAGAAAATTCCGTCTACCGGTGTGTTGCGTTGGCCGGTGCCGATTCTTGCAATGGCGGGAATACTGCTGTTGATTGTTGGCTATGTCTTTTTCAGAAAGAGTGAACCCGAAAATGAATAAGCGAAAAACAATAGGAAAATTTATAATGCTTGCGGGGCTTTTGCTTGTTCTGGCTTCACTTTGTCTTACGGTTTATAACAATTACAGTGAGAAAAAAGCTGCCGAGAAGTCGGATAAAGTGCTTTCTCGGATTATTGCCGAAAAGACTGAAAAAAACGTTGTTTCGGAAACCCCTGACTATCTTTTGAGCCCCGATATCGAAATGCCGAGAAAAGAAATTGACGGAAAATACTATGTCGGCACGCTTTCGATTCCCGCGTTAAACATGAGCTGGCCCGTTGTTGACGAATGGAGCTACGAGAATTTCAGAATTGCGCCTTGCGTCTACGAGGGAACACCGTATAAAGACAACCTGATAATCTGTGCACATAACTACCGTAAGCATTTCGGACCGATAGATAACCTTGTTCAGGGTAATGAAGTTACTTTTACGGATATGGACGGGAATGTGTTCAAATACGAAGTGATGTATACCGATATTCTCGAAGATGAAGCCGTTGAAGAGCTTCGCGGCGGAGAGTGGGACCTCACTCTTTTCACGTGTACTTACAGCGGCTCAACAAGGATAACGGTCAGATGCAAAAGTATACTTTTGTAAACAGGAATGAATATGGTTTTGGAAGGAAGATTTCCGCCACAGCATCGTTAAAAATCCTTGAAATAGCCTCGTATTTCTTCCGATTTTTGCCTTGCTGTGACAAAAATCTTCTCTTACAAAACTGCTGTGCATCTGAAATGAAGCAGATTGCGTGCAGTCGGGGATTTCTTCTCTGCAGGCATACTGTCGTATGGCAAAGAGAAAAATCCGAGAATGTGCGTGAGATGCTTTATTTCAGACATATTGGATTCCCGTTTATAAAAGTATAGCAGAATAATCGATAAGCGAAATTTTATAAAGAAAGGTGCAAATATGGAAAAGCTTGATTCTCTTCAAATTATTTTTATCCGACATGCCGAAACTCAGTATGATAACATCGGTGACCGTGACAACTGTGACGGTGAGCTTACCGCGAAAGGCGAGTGTCAATGTACGGAGCTTGGCGAAAAGCTTAAAGGCGTGCCGATAGATGCGTATATCACGAGCTCTCTGCTGAGAAGCTTCAAAACCGCCGTCGGAGTTTGCAGTGCGAAGTCGGAAAAGCCTTTACTTGAAATCTGCCCCGAGCTTATCGAATGCGGATGCACACCTGGTTATTACGGTTGCAGTGAGGAATATCTCGGAAAGTATTACAAAAACACAAAAATGTGCGAAAAGCTTTTCGGCACCGATGCTTACGAGTTCGGCTGTGAGGCATATGAGGATAATGTCGCACGTGCGGAAAAAGTAATTTCGTACATAAAAAACAGATTCACGTTCGGTAACCGTGTAGCGGTTTTCAGTCATCACGGACTTTTGGAATACCTTATCCCCACGGCACTCGGTGTTGAGCCGCACAAGTTCAGATTTTCACTTGACAATATTTCAATCACCGCCGTCGACTTCTGCCCCGACGGAAACGTCGTGCTTCGATGCGTAAACAAATAATGCAGAAATCGTTGAACGCTTTGCACAAAAAGTCAAAAAAAGATTGACAAAAACTGAGCATTACTCTATAATTTTTACAAAGATCGAAAGATTTTTGATTTCCTTCGGGAAAAGAAAAGGAGGAGTAAAAATGGTAGGTACTTTCTGGGCATTTGTGCCCGCAATCATTGCCATCGTTCTGGCACTGGTAACCAAGCAGGTTTACGTATCACTTTTCCTCGGTATTTTTGTCGGTGCGCTCATGTATGCTGGCGGAGATCCGCTTGAAGCATTGTTCACCCTGTACCAGGTAATGAGTGAAAAGGTCGGCGGTAATACGACGATCATCGTATTCCTTGTCGTTCTCGGCATTCTCGTTGTGCTTATGCAGAAGTCGGGCGGCGCAAGAGCATACGGTGAATGGGCAGGCAAAAAGATCAAGTCGAAGGGCGGAGCTCTCGCTGCTACGGCGGGACTCGGTTGCCTCATCTTTGTTGATGACTATTTTAACTGCCTTACGGTCGGATCCGTTATGCGTCCCGTAACGGATAAGTTCAAGGTGTCAAGATCCAAGCTTGCATATATCATTGATGCAACGGCGGCACCCGTCTGCATTATTGCGCCTATTTCAAGCTGGGCGGCAGCAGTTGCAGGTGAGCTTGAGGGTGACGGTCTTATGGTATTCATCAAGACGATTCCCTATAACGTTTATGCACTTCTGACCATCTTCATGGTCTTCACACTTTGCTTCTTGAAGTTCGATTTCGGCAAGATGAAGCGTAACGAGGTTATTGCCGAAACGAAGGGCGATGTTTTCGCAGGTGAAACTGAGGGTGCGGAGTCTTCGGGCGAAATTAAATCGAATCCCAAGGGTAAGGTTCGTCACCTTATCATTCCCGTTATCATCCTTATTGCCTGCTGTATCGGCGGCATGATTTACACGGGCTTCTACTATAACTGGGATACCGGTCTTATCGACACGACTCTCCAGTCGGATAACGTTATTTCCGCATTCTCCAACTGTGATGCAGGCATGTCGCTTGCAATCGGCTCTACAATTGCACTTGTTATCATTTCTCTTTATTATATGTTCTCGGGCGTTGTTTCCTTCAAGGAGATTACGGCGAGCTTCACGGACGGCTTCAAGGCGATGGTACCCGCAATCCTCATCCTGACATTCGCATGGTCGATTTCGGGCATCATGGGTGCAAAGGGCGGATATCTTGACGCTCAGGCATTCGTTCAGAACAATATTGCAAACAGTAACTTCCCGCAGTTCCTCTTCCCGATGATCTTCTTCGTTCTTGCAGGTCTTATTGCATTTGCGACAGGCACATCGTGGGGAACATTCGGTGTTCTCGTTCCCATTGCAGTTTCCGTACTCGGCGGAAGCGGTGCCATGGCAGTTCTTACGGTTTCCGCAACACTCGGCGGTGCTGTATTCGGAGATCACATTTCTCCCATTTCCGATACTACAATCCTTGCTTCGGCAGGTGCACAGTGTAACCACGTTGACCACGTCAGAACTCAGCTTCCGTATGCTTCTTTGATTGCGGTAATTGCAGCGGTTGCTTACCTCGTAGCGGGTGTATGTCTTGATATCGGCGGCATGAACGGAGCTCTCGGCGGAATCGTTATGTGGGCAGCTGCACTTGTGCTTTTCGCAGTAGCGGTTATTGTCATAAAGGCAACGAACAAAAAGACAGCAAAATAAGCTTTTTTCGAAAGACCGTCTTCCGAGTGAAGGCGGTCTTTTTGTTTTGGAAAAATTACTTGTTTGTTTACTTATTTCTTGACAAAAACAATCGGCATCTATATAATTGTATTGTACAAAATGTAGTAAAGGAGCACATTTTATGAAACTTACGGCAAAAAGATTTTTAGCAGTATTACTTTCTGTTTGCATGGTTGCTTCGACGAGTATTTTTGCTTTTGCGGCACCGTCGGAAACGACGAAAGACGACACCGCACACAAGCTTGACAGAGTGCTTGACACCGTTCTTGACGGTGCACTCGGACTTGTCGGACGCATTTTCACTCAGAAGGGTATTCCCACCGTTAAGGAATACGGACTCGGAACAAACGATTATTTTTATGAGGGCACCGACGGTGAAGCTGAGGGCGACGGCTGGAAGCTTGGCTTCGCTTCTGCAAGCGTAATTCCCTCACAGTGGAGAAGAAATGCCGATAACGAGCCCGACGAAAACGGCTGGCTTCTTAACAAAAAGTATTATTTCGGCGGTTACTTTACATCGAGAGTAGACAAGATTTATGACGATGAAACGGTAAATCTTGCAGTTTTGTCAACGGGCAGTGACGCAAATGAAAACGGTGTCGATGATATTATTATTTTTGCGGCACTTGACGGAATCGGATTTTCGAGTGTCAGCGTACGTGAAGTGCGAGAGGCTACCGAGAAAGCTCTCCTTGCAAAGGGTGTAACGAGCGAAGATATCATCGGTTTTGATTTCAACGTAACTCATGCGCACTCCGTAGTTGATCCTCAGGGTATGGGCATGGATATGTTTCTCTACCTTTTCAAGAATAAGCTTTTCGGAACGAAGGACAGAAGTGTTCAGAAGGAGCTTCTTGAAGCTATCTGCAACAATACGGCATCTGCGGTTGTCAGTGCATATGAAAAGATGGAAGAGGGCTCTCTCTACTATTTCGAAACAGAGGATGTCAGCAATTACAGCGAAACAATCAATCTTGTAAATGATAAAAATGACAGGGGAACAAAGATCCAGAGCTTCTTTGCATGCTTCCTCTTTGAGGGTGTCAGCGGCGAAAAGACGGTGCTTGCAAACATCGGTATGCATCCCACAAAGGCGGACCGTGACAGCATGAGAGTATGCGGTGATGTACCTCACTATATCGGTAAAGCAATGAGCGAAGCGGGCTACAACTTTGTATACATTCAGGGTGCACAGGGTGCCGTGGGACTCAGTCTTGAATCGTCCGAGGAAGGCGATGCGTGGGCAGAAAAGAATGCGCTCAGCTATGAAGAGTGGGTTGAAAGATACGGCGAAAAGTACACTGCCAAGACGTACGCGGGTAACGACAAGGACCCCGGCGAAGCAGGCTACAAGGCACTCAGAGCATCAGGCTATACGATTGCACACCTTATCATCGATGCAATTGATTACAATAACAAAGTGGAGCCTACACTCAGTGTCAGCATGAGCGAAATTGCATTACCGCTTGATTACGGTCTTATTTATCTCGGCGCGGTAACGGGACTTCTCGGATTCAACACGGTGAAGCTTGAAGGAACGGAATCGGGTTACGGAATCGCAACGGAAATCGGATACATCGGCCTCGGCGACGATGTCGGTATGCTTGTAATGCCGGGCGAGATTTCACCCTCCATCATCTTTGGCACAGATCCGAGATTCGAGGGTGACACCTTCTGGACGGGTGAAACATCGTGGAGCGGAAAAGACTGGGAGTACAAGACTCTCGAGGAATACGTCAGAATCGCAACCGGTGATAATGATAAGAAGGTTATCGTTATGGGTATCGCAAACGATGCTATCGGCTATGTATTCCCCGATACTGACGTGGTAAGCTGTTTCCTCAGTGATTCGTTCGGAATCGCGGACAGCCACTATGAAGAGCTTCTTATTTCGAGCACAAAGGCAGCTTCTTCAATTCTTGAAGGCTTCCTTGATCTTTTTGACGTAGCAAAATAATATAAACCAGGCCTGCATCCCGAGGGTGCAGGCTGCTTTTTTACAAGGAAGGGGTGTTTCGGCATGAAAAACGGACTGGCGATATGGCATTATCCTCACAGAACGACGAAAGAGAATATATTGTTCTTTGCCGAAAAAGGCTTCGACAGCCTTTCGATAAACGGAACGGGTTTTGTCGGCGAGTTAAAATCGGGACTCTCTGAGGAAATTGCCGAGGCTGTCAGAATCTCGGGAGTTTATCTTACCGTGCATTACTGCCTGCCGTTTTCACATTCTGAGGAGCATGTAAATGCTTTTTATGAGGGAATCGACCTTATAAGTGAATGGCAGAAGAAGCACGGACACATCGGAATTCTGTCGTTCGATGTGCCTCAGAGCATCCGTGATAACATAAAGGCCTATCTGGACAGGGCGATGAACAGTGTGGAAGGATGTAAATTTGCCGTCGAGGATTTCGGACTTACGAAAGAAGAGCGTGAGCAGATCGAGTCGTTAAAAGGGGATGAGCGCTTCGGATATCTCGTTGATATAGGGCATATGTACATGAGGATAAAGGGTGCCGATAAGCATAAAGCGACACTGTTTCTCAACAGTCCCGAGGAGTGCCCCGTGTGCGGGAATCCGAAGGAGGAGGAATTTAAAAGAGCTTTTTCTTCGAAGGAATTTCCCGTTTTCGAGATACATCTGCACAACAACGACGGCGAGAACGATACGCACCGTTTTCTCACTGACGGAACTCTTGAAATTCCCGAAATCGCAAAGCTTCTCAAAGACATCGGCTATGACGGGGTGCTTACAATAGAAAGCGCACCCGGCTATCAGTTCGAATGCGCGGGTGCGGATGCGGATAACGGAATATTAAAAACTTTTGAATACTGGAAGGAGTGTTTAAACGCTTAACCCGAAAGGTGCAACGGAGCGTTCGAGAATACCGTTCACGTGGGCAATGAGTGTGCCGTAATTCGTTATGGGAACATTCTGCTGTCGGCAAAGGCTTATGCGTCGGAGCATTTCGCGCTCAGTAATCATGCAGCCTCCGCAGTGAACGACGAGCTTGAATTCTGTCAGGTCTTCGGGGAAATCGTTACCCGACACAAAGTGAAAATCGGGATTTGCGTTTGAATATTTTTTAATAAGAGAGGGCAGTTTTACTGTTCCGATATCGTTACACTGACGGTGATGAGTACAAGCTTCGGCTATGAGTATCTTGTCACCGTCTTTAATCTTATTGAGAGTAAAAGCTCCGCCGACGAGAGCGGGGAGATCTCCTTTGTAGCGGGCCATGAGGATGGAAAAGGAGGTGAGAGGGATATCGGAGGGAATTGTGTCGCTCACGAATCCGAAAACCTGACTGTCCGTGATAACGATTTTCGGCGGTGAAGAAAGCTTTTTCATGGTGTCGGAAAGCTCAGAATCACGGCAGACGAGAGCCGAAGCACCGCTGTCGAGAATATCACGTATAGTCTGCTGCTGAGGCAGGATAAGTCTTCCCTTGGGAGCCGCCTTGTCAATCGGTACAACGAGTACACAGACGTCGCCGACAGAAAGAAGGTCGGAAACGAGCGGACGAGCGGTTTTGTCGGAAAGAGAAAGTTTTCCGACCGTTTCGCGAAGCCTTACGATGTTGAAGCCTGTCAGAGAGCTTACATGAATTGAATTTTCGGTATCGGAAGGAATACTGTCGAGAAGGTCTGCTTTTGTATAAACGGTGATATACGGAATGTTTTTTGATTCAATGACGGAAATGATCTCTTTTTCCGTGTCGGAAATGCCGGAACGTGAATCAACGGCGATTATTGCGACATCGGTTTTTTCGAGAATCTGTCTGGCTTTTTTTACACGAAGCTCACCGAGTTTCCCGAGATCGTCGATGCCGGGAGTGTCGATGATGAGCACGGGACCGAGGGGCAGAAGCTCCATGGCCTTTGAAACGGGATCGGTGGTGGTGCCGGGAACGTCGGAAACGATCGACAGCTCCTGTCCCGTAAAAGCGTTGACAAGACTTGATTTTCCTGCATTGCGTTTGCCGAAAAAGGCGATATGCAGACGTTCACCCGAGGGTGTCTGATTAAGGCTGCTCATCTGTACCCTCCTTATCAGAAACGGAAATCGCGTTCACCGTTTGCAATGCGGACAAGTCGTTCAACGACGATGTCACGTGCCTTGTCCTTCGGAATATCGGGAACCTGAGAAGCGATGAGCTTTTCACCGATTTCCTTGGTTTCGGGAGAAGCGTAGTCCATGAGATATTCTTTCAGTGTCATGAGGGCGTTGGGCAGACAGCAGTTGTTGATCTGTCCCGATTTGCAAAGCGACATGAATCTGTCACCGGTACGGCCTTCACGGTAGCAGGCGGTGCAGAATGACGGAATGTGACCTGCCTCCATGAGCCAGCGGACAACTTCGTCGAGAGAACGGTTATCGGAAATGTCGAACTGAGCGGTAGTTTCCGATTCGGGCTTTGAATTCGTATAACCGCCGACACTTGTGCGTGAACCGCCCGAAATCTGGGAAATGCCGAGGTGAAGAAGCTTCTCTCTGACCTTGGGACTCTCACGTGTCGATATAATCATTCCCGTGTAGGGAACGGCAACGCGGATGCAGGCAACTATTTTTTCAAAGATTTCATCGGAAATATCGTTGTCGAACTCGTCGGGATCGATGTCGTCGGCGGGGCAGATTCTGGGAACT
Organism: Acutalibacteraceae bacterium; assembly: GCA_045537495.1. Lineage (GTDB taxonomy): Bacteria > Bacillota > Clostridia > Oscillospirales > Acutalibacteraceae > UBA1425. The sequence goes on along the minus strand of JAZSPN010000058.1, from coordinate 4,015 downwards.
GAAATTGTGTGCGGACCTACACCGAAAACGGCTTCGAGATGTTCGGCGTGCATGAGAAGTCCTGCAAATTCGTAGCGGTAAAGCTCTAAGCCGAAAAGAACGCCGAAGCCGACGTCGTCGATACCGGCTTCCATGGCGCGGTCGTGAGCCTCCGTGTGGTAAGCGTAGTCGCTCTTGGGACCCGTGGGATGAAGTCTTTCATAGCTTTCCTTGTGATAGGTTTCCTGGAAAAGAATGTATGTGCCGATACCTGCCTCCTTGAGCTTTCTGTAATTCTCAACGGTGGTGGCGGCAATGTTTACGTTGACTCTTCTTATGGCACCGTTTTTGTGCTTGATGGAATAGATGGTCTTGATTGATTCGAGGATGTACTCAATGGGATTATAAACGGGATGTTCACCCGCTTCGAGGGCGAGTCGCTTGTGTCCCATATCCTGCAAGGCGATAACCTCTGCCTTGATTTCCTCCTGGGTGAGCTTTTTACGGGGAATCGTCTTGTTTTTGAGGTGGTACGGACAGTAAAGACATCCGTTTACGCAGTAGTTGGAAAGGTAGAGGGGAGCAAACATGACGATACGGTTGCCGTAAAATTCTTTTTTGATTTCGTTGGCAAGAGAATAGATCTGCTCATTTCTGTCGGGAAGCTCACAAGCGAGCAGAACAGATGCTTCACGGTGAGAGAGTCCTTTTTTGAGTCTTGCTTTTTCAATGATGGAATCGATAAGATCACCGTCGGTTTTGTGATCGTCCGCGTATTTCAGCGTTTCGAGAATTTCGTTGTGGTCGATGAATTCCTCGGCCTTGCGTGATTTTACATCGTACATGATATCATATCCTTTCTATGTGGTCGCCTCTGTCGGTGACGGTGCAAAAGCCTATGTCCGACAGCTCTTTTTTCAGAGCGTCGAGATTCTGTGCGGATTCACCGTTTACAGAGAGCTTGTTGTCGTAAATTGCATAATTTTTTCTTACATGAGAGGGGGAGAGGTTGGGCATACATACGTTGGCACCCGCGAGGATTCCTTTTTGTCTGCCTTTTTCGTCGATGGAGCTGAGTGCCGTCGTTGACGGAATGAGAGCTGTCGGCAGAAGAAGCCGTATAATCGAAATGAGATAAACGGTAAGCTCCGCCGTGCCTGCCTTGAATATTCCGAAAGGAGTGTCTTTTTGAGGGATGAACGGACCTATGCCTACCATTTCGGGAGAAAAGTCACGAAGGAAGAGCAGATCCTTTACAATGTGCTCAGTCGTCTGGAAGGGAGATCCGACCATGAATCCGCAGCCCGTCTGATAACCGATTTCGCGAAGAGAATGAAGACATTTCATGCGGTTTTCGAACGACATTTCTTTCGGATGAAGACGTGAATAGTGAACGTGATCGGCTGTTTCGTGACGAAGAAGATATCTGTCCGCACCTGCCGAAAACCAGTCCCGGTAGACAGAGTACGGGTGTTCGCCGAAGGAAAGAGTCACGGCACAGTCGGGGTAAAAAGATTTTATGCTGTAAACTATGTCGGATATGCTGTCGGGTGAATAAAACGGATCTTCACCGCCTTGAAGCACGAAGGTACGGTAACCGAGGCGGTAACCCTCGTGACAGCAGGAAAGAATATCATCCTTTGACAGTCGGTAACGGGTGATATTTTTATTCGAATGCCGAATGCCGCAGTAAAGACAGTTGTTTTTACAGAAGTTGGTGAATTCGATAAGACCGCGGATATATATGCGGTTGCCGTAGTATTTATTACGTACCGTTGAAGCTTTTTCACGAAGCATTTCCCGTGACGAAGAATCTCTTTTGTCAATGAGCAGCATGAGCTCATCAAAAGACAGCGAATGTTCTTTTTCGAGCTTTTCGATGAGAGAGATCATGAGTTGTCCTCCGGAAGCTTCGCGTAGTTGGCTTTTGCGGTAACACCTTTGAGCATACCTGCTTTACCCGCGAGAGAGCTTATTGAGTCGGCGGGAGCATCGAGAGCGATGCTGATAAGATTGAGATTCTTCTGACGGTAGGGAATACCCATTCTGCCGATGATATACTCTCTGTAATCGTGAAGAATTTTGTTAAGAGGCTCAACGGAATCGGGATCTGTTACAACGATGTCGAGAAGGGCAATTCTGTTCTGCATAATTCACCTCAAATAAAAAAACGTTCCAAAAGGAACGTCAGACAAAGCCCCGACGGAGCTTCAAAACTATGACATTCCTTTCGCATCAGGAAAAACCTTTTGCGTCAGCAAACTTTGCATATATATAATAACATAAAAAAGAAAAAAAGTAAAGTGAGTTGCGACAGGAAATTTCTTGTGGTATAATGACTTTAAGGAGGCGGTCACATGAAAATCACGGCGGATTTCCCGGGGGGAAATATTAAGGTGAATTCTGTTGAAAAGGCAAACGGAATTACAAAGGTGAAGTTGGAGCAGGACATCAGAGATACGGATATCTGGTGGTTTTACTGGTGCTTCAGAGTTGATGAAGCGGAAGAAGGCACGGTTGATTTTCATTTTCAGAACAAGGATGTAATAAATCCGAAGGGTGTTGCGACGAGCACCGACGGCGATACATGGAGCTGGCTTCAAAAGGAGCGTATCGACGGCACTCATTTCAGATACGAGTTTAAGGAAGGTGAAGCATCCCGTTACTTTTCGTTTACGATTCCCTATGTTGTGAAGGATTTTGAAAAGTTTTATGACGGAATAAAGGACATGGAGTCGGTGGAATTACAGACACTCACCGTCAGTGAAAAGGGCAGAAAAATACCGCTTCTCACATTCGGAAGCGGGAAAAAGGATATTTTCTTTACGGCGAGGCATCACTGCTGTGAGTCAACGGCATCGTATGTGCTTGAAGGCACGGTAAGTGCACTTCTCAAAGATCACAAGGATATGCTCAGCGAATATAAATTCCACGTAATACCGTTCACGGATATTGACGGTACACAGCAGGGGGATCAGGGAAAGAACAGAATCCCTCACGATCACAACAGAGATTATTGCGATGAGCCGATATACAATTACACAAAAGCGATATATGAGTATACCGAAAACAGAGATATAACGGCATTTATTGACTTTCATTCACCGTGGTGCTGGGGCGGCGGAAACGATGAGCCTCACATTCATTTAGGCCCCGAAACAGAGCCGTCGCCTTATTTGCAGGATGTCTTCATGAAAAAGCTTGAGGAAATTACCAAGGCTGATAAAAGAGATGTAATTCCCTACAACGGTATACATTCCCGTCAGGGCGAAAAGGTGAACGCAGAAGGAACGCCGTCTGCAAAAAACTACTTCAAGCTTGTCAGAAAGGCTGATATTTCGCTGACGGTCGAAAATCCCTATGCGGGAAATCTTGCAAAGGGCTACACCCCGGAACAGCTTCGCATTTTCGGCGAACACATAAAGACGGCGCTTAAAGAAACATTGAAATAAATTATTCGGCAATGATTGTAACGACGGACCACGGAGCGATTTTAGGGACGGTAACGGTATAATCGTTGCCGTCTTTTTCGTATTTTAAGGGGAAACTTCCGTTTTTGTACGACATTATACGAAAACTCTCGGCAAAAGGTCGGCGTATCAGCACTTCGACGTCCGTTTGTTCTTCAACCGTGCAGTTGGTAATGCTGACGGAAACCGTCTTGCCTTCGGAAACTCTCGGCATGAGAATTGCCTGACACGGCGAAATGATTTTTGCGGGCAGTGCATCCGAAGAAATGTAGTCGAATATGTTAAATAACCGTTCTCTTGCAAACGATGGAACGGAGCTTTTCCATAGGGCGTAGCCCATAACAGCCCAGCATCCGCCTTCCTTTGTGCGGATGACGGCATCCGAAATACCGAACGGAGTGTCGGCACGGTCGCATATGCTGTCGCACGGACACGACATTTCATATATTCCGAGGATCTCGGCAGAGTCGGGATATTCTGTTATGAATCTGTAATTTACGGCACCGGGAGAGAAGAACGAGGCAAAATATCGGTCCCGTTCAATACGGTTTACGGCGTGGTCCGTA
>JAZSPN010000040.1:0-5444 GCA_045537495.1 Acutalibacteraceae bacterium | reverse complement strand
CCTTGCTTTTACTGAAAATTTCGTCTAAAAGCACTTCTTTTTCATCGTAGTCCTCAACTTCAATTGCAAACTTGCGTTTTAATCCCACGACATTAAAGTATCCGTTGCGCTCAAGACTGTACATCCTGTTTTCGAAATTATCAGTTTTTGTTTTTCCGATTTTTATAAGACCGGGAACAACGGTGGTCATTACATATATAATTCCTTTAGCCATAACCATCTCTCTCAACTTTATAAAATTATTTCTTAAATTATTCAATAACCCAAGATACCGGAGGATATCTTGGGTTGCAGAAACTTATTAATCCAATGATTTCATTGTGGGGAAGAGGAGGACATCTCGGATTGAATAGCTGTCGGTAAGAAGCATTACAAATCTGTCGATGCCGATGCCGATACCGCCCGTGGGTGGCATACCGTATTCGAGAGCCATAAGGAAGTCTTCGTCGGTGTGGTTGGCTTCGTCGTCGCCCTGCTTGATAAGCTCTTCCTGAGCCTCGAAACGGCCTCTCTGGTCGATGGGATCGTTAAGCTCGGAAAAAGCGTTTGCGAACTCTCTCTTTGTGATGAAAAGCTCGAAACGTTCCGTATAATCGGGATCTGTGGGCTTTCTTTTTGCAAGAGGTGAAATTTCTACCGGATGCTCGGTTATAAATGTAGGCTGAACGAGATTTTCTTCAACATATTCATCGAAGAAGAGGTTGAGAATATCACCTTTCTTGTGGCGGTCTTCAAACTCGATTCCGCGCTCTTTCGCGATAGCTTTTGCTTCGGCTTCGTCGATCTGAGAGAAGTCAACACCCGAGTACTTCTTGACGGCGTCGATCATTGTGATTCTTTCAAAGGGCTTTTCAAGGTCGATTTCAGCACCGTCATAGGTAAGAGTTGTTGTGCCGCAGATTTTCTTTGCAACATGACGGAAAAGACTTTCGACAAGATCCATCATACCGTGGAAGTCGGTGTAAGCCTGATAGAGCTCAAGAAGCGTAAATTCGGGATTATGCTTTACGTCGATGCCTTCATTTCTGAAAACACGACCGATTTCATAAACGCGTTCAAGTCCGCCGACGATAAGACGTTTCAGATAAAGTTCAAGAGAAATACGGAGATTGAGATCCTCGTTGAGCGCGTTGTGATGTGTCATGAAGGGGCGTGCAGCCGCTCCGCCTGCATTGGGAACGAGAATCGGAGTTTCAACTTCAATAAAACCTTCGCCGTCGAGGTAATTCCTTATTTCTCTGATAACTGCCGAACGCTTGATGAAAGTATCCTTTACATCGGGGTTCATGATAAGATCAAGGTAACGGCGACGGTAACGGGTGTCCGTATCCTTAAGTCCGTGATATTTTTCGGGGAGAGGAAGGAGTGACTTTGTGAGAAGTCTGACTTCCTTTGCGTGGATGGAGATTTCACCCATGTTTGTACGGAAAACGAAACCCTTGATTTCGATAATATCGCCGATATCCCACTTTTTGAAGTCTTCGTAAGCTTCTTCGCCGACATCGTCAAAACGTACATATGCCTGAATACGGCCGGAACGGTCACGTATATCGATAAAGCTTACCTTGCCTTTTCTGCGCTTCGACATCATACGTCCGCATACGGAAACATCCTTGCCTTCGAATTCTTCGAAGTTTTCTGCAATCTGAGCACAGTGATGTTCCTGATCGGCGAGAGTGATGGTAAACGGATCGTTGCCCGCTGCACGCATTGCGGCAAGCTTGTCAAGTCGTACCTGACGCTGTTCATTGCCGCCCGACTTGTTTTCTGTATTTATATTTACATTGTTGTTTTCGTCCTGCATTTGAGTATCCTCGCAATCTTACTTAGAGATAGAAAGAATTTCGTATTCGATGACTGCACCGTTGGGGAGTTCTACCGATACGATTTCACCGATTGAACGGCCAAGCAGAGCCTTGCCGACAGGTGACTGGTCGGAAATGATTCCTTTGTCGGGATCCGACTGGGATTTTCCGAGTATTTTATATTCAACATCTTCATCAAAATCGATGTCGTGAAGCTTTACCGTAAGTCCTGTTTTGACATGTTCCGTTGAAATATCACTTTCATCGAGAACTATGGCATCTTTGAGCTCCGCTTCGAGCTTTGAGATGCGAGCTTCCATAATTGCCTGAGAATTCATAGCCTCGTCGTATTCGGCGTTTTCGGAAAGATCGCCGAAGGAACGGGCTTCTTTAATTCTGGCAGCGATTTCGTCGCGACCGGTTGTCTTTAACTCTTCAAGTTCTGCCTGGAGCTGGCGATAGCCCTCATGTGTCATTTCGTTTGCCATTATAAAAGCCTTCCTTTCATTAGATATGCTGCAATCGGTCGTTACAACATACTCCTAGTATTATACTAAACTGAGCCTCATTTGTCAAGGAAAAACAGTTTTTATAAACTCCTTGGTAAACAATTTAAAATTACCTGTTGTTCCGATTAAAAAAATGTTGAAATTGCCGAATATATAGTGTATTATAATAAAGTCTATGACATATTTGGTGATTTTATCATACATTCAGTATTTATTCTGTTACAGGTAAAATCACGATTCTATTTACGGAGGGGTTAAAATGATTGTCAGAAAACCGCCTATGGGCTGGAACAGCTGGAATACTTTCGGCGAAAATATCAATGCTGATCTGATTAAAGAAACAGCAGATGCTTTTGTTGCAAACGGTCTTGATAAAGCGGGTTACGAATACCTGGTTATTGATGACTGCTGGTCCGAACGTGAGCGTGATAAGGTTACGGACAAGATCGTTCCCGATAAAGAGAAGTTTCCCGAGGGAATGAAAAATGTCAGTGATTATGTTCATTCCAAGGGTATTAAATTCGGTATGTATTCTTGCGCCGGTGTGCGTACTTGTGCCGATTATCCGGGAAGCTTCGATCATGAGTTTCTTGATGCAGAAACTTTTGCCGAATACGGTGCAGATTTTCTGAAATATGATTTCTGCTATAAGCCCGACAGCAGTGACGGTCCCGTCCTTTATCACAGAATGGGTACGGCGCTTGAATGTTGCGGCAGAGATATTCTCTTTTCGGCATGTAACTGGGGTTCTGACAATGTTCACCGCTGGATTCGCTCAACGGGTGCCGTAATGTACCGTTCAACGGGTGACATCAATGATTCTTTTGAGTCCTTCAAGGATATCCTTCTCAGCCAGGAAAAGCTTTTCGGATATTCCGCTCCCGGCTGCTTCAATGACATTGATATGCTTACTGTCGGTATGTACGGAAAAGGAAACGTAGGCAATGTCGGCTGTAATGATACGGATTACAAGACGCAGTTTTCTCTCTGGTGTCTTTTTGCCGTACCGCTCATGCTCGGATGCGATATCCGTAATATGAACAAGCAGACGCTCGATCTTATTACCAACAAGGATTTGATTTCCATCAACCAGGATGAAGAGGTAAGACCGCCCTTCAGAATTTTCAAGAGTTCCGAGAGATACGTCTTCGCAAGACGTCTTTCCGACGGTGAATTTGCTTTCGGCTTCTTTAATTTCGGTGAGCATAAGAGCAATGCTGTTCTTTATCCTTCCGAAGTTGGCGTTACACCGAATTCGGGTTATGAATTCGAACTCAAAGACTGTTTTACCGGTGAGGTACATTGCGGAATCAGGAACAGCTTCGGAGTTACTCTTGAGCCTCATGACTGTGCAATTTTCAAAGGAAAGCTTGTTAAATCGGTGTAATGTGTTGAATTGTGTAATTTTATGTAGTATAATGTTACCAATATTTTAAAAGTCGGTGGTATTTTTGCAGTTATTAAAAGACAGGATTTTGAAAGACGGAAAAGTTTTCCCGGGAAATATCTTAAAGGTTGACAGTTTTCTCAATCACCAGATAGATGTTGATTTGCTTGACAGCATCGGTGACGAGTTTTACAGACTTTTCAAGGATTGCGGTATTACCAAAATTCTGACAATAGAAGCATCGGGTATCGGTATTGCTTGTGAAACTGCAAGAAAATTCGGTGTTCCTGTTCTGTTTGCTAAAAAGACACAGACGAAAAATATTGCTTCTGACGTTTATACTGCTAAGGTTGAATCTTTTACACACGGCAGAGTTTATGATATTATCGTGTCGAAGGAGTTCCTTAAAAAAGGGGAAAAAGTTTTGATTATCGATGATTTTCTTGCAAAGGGACAAGCTCTTCTGGGACTTATTGAGCTTGTTCGTTTGGCAGGTGCCGAAGTTGCCGGAGCAGGAATTGTCATTGAAAAAGGTTTCCAGGACGGAGGGAGGCTTATTCGTGAGTCCGGAGTCAGACTGGAGTCGTTGGCCATTGTTGAGTCCATGGGCGAAAACGGTAATATCTGTTTTTCTGAATAAAAGTGAGCAAAAAAATTTGAAATAAAAAAATGGAGGAATTAAAATGAAAAAATTAATCGCAGTTCTCTTGTCGGCAGTTCTTTTGTTTTCATTTGCTGCTTGCGGCAGTAATGAAGAAGGAACAAACGCAACTGATGCCAACATCGCTGAAAACGGTCAGAATACACCAAATGCAGCTGATGTCAAGTTCGGCGTTGTTCTTATCGGCGATGAAAACGAAGGCTACACCTATGCTCACATCAAGGGCATAAAGGATGCGGCAGCCAAGCTCGGTATTGCTGATTCTCAGATTATCTGGAAGTACACAATCCCCGAAAGCGAAAAGTGTTATGAGGCTATTTGTGATCTCGTGGCGGAAGAGTGTAATGTCATTTTCTCCAACAGCTACGGTCACCAGTCTTTCATGGTGCAGGCAGCCGCCGAGTTCCCCGAAGTAACATTCTGTGCGGGTACAGGTGATACTGCCGCTGTTTGCGGACTTCCCAATGTAAAGAATTACTTTAACGCAGTTTATGAATCCCGTTATGTTTCGGGTGTTGTTGCAGGTCTTAAGCTCAAAGAGCTCATGGATGCAGGTAAGATTACTGAGCCGAAAATCGGTTATGTCGGTGCTTATCCGTATGCAGAAGTTAAATCCGGCTTCACGGCTTTCTACCTTGGTGCAAAATCCGTCGTTCCCACAGCGGTTATGGAAGTTGTATATACTAACTCCTGGTTTGATCTTATCAAAGAGGGCGAAGCTGCTAACACTCTTATGTCACGCGGTTGTGTAATTATCGGACAGCATGCCGACTCAACAGGTGCGCCTTCCGCTGTTCAGGCTGAACGTGAAAAGGGTAAGGAAGTTTACTCTGTCGGTTATAATATCGATATGCTTTCCGTAGCACCCGATGCAGCTCTTACATCCGCAACAAATGACTGGTCCGTATACTATTCGTATGCGATGAGTTCTGCAATTAACGGTGAAGAAATCTCCGTTGACTGGTGCGAAGGCTACAAGACGGATGCGGTTGCAATAACTACTCTCGGAACAGCCTGTGCTGACGGTACAGAAGAGAAGGTTGCCGAGGTTATCGAAGTCGGGGGCCAAGCGGTCTTAGGAA
>JAZSPN010000147.1:0-27379 GCA_045537495.1 Acutalibacteraceae bacterium | reverse complement strand
TTGAAATCACCCCCAACCGTCCCGACTGTCTTTCCGTCACAGGTCTTGCACGTGAGGCTGCCGCCGGCTTCAAGATTCCCTTCTCTATTCCGACACCCGAGGTAAAGACTGTCGGCGGAGATGTAAATGAGCTTCTCAAAGTCAATATTATCGACAGCGAAAACTGCTACCGTTATGCAGGCGCCGTTGTCAAAAATGTAAAAATTGCTTCTTCACCCCGTTGGCTTCGCGAACGTCTTCGTGCAAGCGGTGTTCGTCCCATAAACAACATCGTTGACATCACCAACTATGTCATGCTTGAATTCGGACAGCCCATGCACGCTTTCGATCTCCGTTATCTCGAAGGCAACACGGTAAATGTACGTAAAGCCGTAAACGGTGAAAAGATCACAACTCTTGACGGCACGGAAAGAGATCTCGACGATTCCATGCTCGTCATCGCCGATGCGGAAAAACCCGTTGCGGTTGCAGGTGTCATGGGCGGTGAATACAGCGGTATCATGGACGATACCACCACCATCGTTTTCGAATCTGCCTGCTTCAAGGGCACTTGCATCCGTCTTACAGCAAAAAAACTCGGCATGCGTACAGAGTCCTCTGCCCGCTACGAAAAAGAGCTTGATCCCAAGGGCTGCCGTCGATCTCTTATGAGAGCACTTGAGCTTGTAAATATCCTCGGTGCAGGTGAGGTTGTCAGCGGTATCGTTGACTGTGACTGCTCCGGTGATTCTGTCACAACGCTCCCCTTTATGCCCGAGTGGACAAACAATTTCATCGGCATAAGCGTTTCCGACGATGAGCAGAAGGAAATTCTCCGTTCTCTCGATTTCAGCGTCGAAAACGGAATAATCACCGTTCCTTCCTTCCGTGCAGACGTTCTTCATCAGGCCGACATCGCCGAAGAAATCGCAAGATTCTACGGATTCGAAAATATCGAAAGCCGTCCTCTTGTAAGCACTACGGCGGGTGCTCTCACTCCCACTCAGAAACTCCAGAAAACCGTTTCGGAAACACTGCTTTCCTGCGGACTTTCCGAAATTCTCACATATTCCTTCATCAGCCCCAAGTATTACAACAAAATCAATCTTCCCGAGGACAGTGCCCTTCGCGACAGCGTCGTAATTACAAATCCGCTCGGTGAAGATACAAGCGTTATGCGCACAACCCCCATTCCTTCTCTGATGGAGGTCATTTCCCGCAACTACAACAACAGAAACGAATCGGCTGCTCTCTTTGAAATTGCCACCGTTTACCTTCCCGTCGAAGGTCAGGATCTTGCCGATGAAAAGCAGAAGATTACCATGGGCATGTACGGTGCCGACTGTGACTTCTTTACCATTAAAGGTATCGTTGAAGCGCTTCTCGAAAAATGCGGTATCTGCAATTACGATACGGAGGCTGTCAAGGATATCGTCTTTATGCACCCCGGAAGAACTGCCAAGCTTTCAATCGGAAACGAAGAACTCGGTTTCTTCGGTGAGCTTCTTCCCGACGTTCTCGATAATTACGGTATCGATTCAAAGGTTTATGTCTGCGAAATCGATTTCAACACCTTCGAAAAGAACAGCAACATGAACAGAGTTTTCAAGCATCTTCCGAAGTTCCCCGCTTCTACACGAGATCTTGCTTTCGTTTGCAGCAAGGAAATTCCCGTTCTGACTCTCGAAAGAGAAATTTCCTCCGCTGTCGGCAAAATCCTCGAAAGCATCAGCCTTTTCGACGTTTACGAAGGCTCTCAGATTCCCGAAGGCATGAAGAGTGTTGCTTTCAACCTTGTGCTTCGTTCCTCCGAAGGCACTCTTACCGATGAAGAGGCAGATGCCGCCATCAAGAGAGTTGTTAAAGCTCTCGACAAGCTCGGCATCAACCTTCGAAGCTAAAAATTTTTCAAAAACCATTGTAATTAAATTCTAAATGGTATATAATATGTCTGTTAGTTGTTTACAGAGGTGATTGTTATTAGCGATAAGACTATTAAATTCTCGATAAGAGATGAACACGAAACTGAAGTACGCCGTACCCTTATTGCCGTTTACGAGGCTTTGAAGGAAAAAGGTTATAATCCCATCAGCCAGATTGTGGGCTATATCCTTTCTGAAGATCCCACGTACATCACCACTCACAAAAATGCACGCAGTCTTGTTCGTCGTATCGACAGAGATGAGCTTCTTCAAATTCTCGTCAAGGAATACCTCAGCATTGACCGCTGATCCATTTCACAGCGAAAGGATGTTTTATTTTGGCCAAGAAAAACAGTTTTCTCACATACAAGGGTAAACCGCTTGTCCGCAAAGACGGAACAATTTACTACGGTCATCCCGCTGATCCGTACGTAATCATTCTGCAGATCACAAGCACCAAGGAATTTGCAGACATGACAATCGCTGACAGAGTGGTTGTTCAATTGGTTTCCACCGATCCCGATGTCCGTCTCCGCGACAGAATCATTAAGAAAGCCGAAAAACACGGTCTTTACAATGCTATGGATATCGGCACTGTCTGGCTTGAAAGAGCTTTGAACAAAAACGCTTAAAACACGAAGCTGAAGCAAGATGTAAATTTTGCTTCAGCTTTAAAATTAATTTATTCTGAAAGGAAAGCCCTGACATTCAGGTGTTAACCGCGATTTATGAAGGCTGCAATTTACACTCTCGGCTGTAAAGTCAATCAGTATGAATCTCAGGTTATCTGTGAAGCTCTCACCGATAACGGGTTCACCGTTGTTGACTCATCTGAAAACGCCGACATTTACATTGTAAACTCCTGCACCGTCACCAGTGAAAGTGACAGAAAAAACAGACAGGCTGTCAGACGGTTAAAGCGTCAGAATCCCGATGCACTCGTAATACTTACGGGCTGTATGCCTCAGGCTTATCCCGACGACTGCAAAAAGCTCACAGAGGCGGACATAATCCTCGGAAACGGCTCAAACCATCTCATCGTCGATGCGATTTACGACTATTTCAAATCGCCTTCACGGTATTTTCTCACCCGCCGTCATGAAAGCTCCGATCCGTTTATCCCTTGCAGAATAACCTCTTTCAGAGGAAGGACACGTGCCGAAATCAAAATCGAGGACGGCTGTAACAGATTCTGCTCATACTGTGCAATTCCTTATGCCAGGGGCAGAGTTCGCTCAAAGAAGCTCTCCGATATCAAAGAAGAGGCCTCCATCCTTGCCGATGCGGGATTTTGCGAGATAGTGCTTGTCGGCATCAACCTTTCCGCATATTCCGACGGTGAATACGATCTTTGCGATGCTGTTCTTGCCGCTTCCGAAAACGACGGCATACTCCGCGTTCGTTTAGGCTCTCTCGAGCCCGATTATCTGAGCGACAGCATCATAGACCGTCTGTCGGATTGCAAAAAGCTCTGTCCTCAGTTTCACATTTCGCTTCAAAGCGGATGCGACAAAACGCTTCGCGCCATGAACAGGCATTACACATCCGCCGACTACTTACATATCTGCGAAAAGATACGGTCCGTTTTCCCCGATGCTTCAATCACCACCGACGTCATGACGGGCTTCCCCGGTGAAACAGACGAGGATTTTAAAAAATCTCTCAGTTTTGTAAAGCTCATCGGATTCGAAAAAGTTCACGTTTTCCCCTATTCGGTCCGTACCGGCACAAAAGCCGCCACGATGGACGGTCAAAACGAAAAATCCGTCAAGGAAGCACGTGCAAAAATCATGATTTTTGAAACCGAAAAAATACGTTCCGAGTTTCTTCGCAATCAGGTCGGTAAGACGGTTTCCGTTCTTATTGAAGAGTTTTGCGACAACTCTTATCACGAGGGCTTCACCGCGAACTACACTCCCGTGAAAATCTTTGGCGACTGTCCGAATTGCGGTGCCGTCAATGTAAAAATAACCGATTCCGACAGCGAAGGCTGTATCGGTCACTGCGTTTAATGTAAAAATCCACCTTTTCCGATTCGGAAGAGATGGATTTTTTGTTTCATTCAGAGTTTTATCGTTTCATCGTTGCAGAACGAATAAAGAAGTATGTCGCCGATCTCCGTTTCCGTACACTCACTCATTGCAGAAGCATAAATCCGAAGCTGCGACGTATACCTTTTCACAATTTCCTCGGAGGATACTCTGTCGGTCTTGTAGTCAACTATATGAAGCTTTCCGTTTTCCAGAAAAGCACAGTCCACCATTCCCTGAATTATAACGTCCTCATCGGATACTTTCGGTGAAAGCTCGGGATAAAGGGACAAAACGTTTCTGCTTACCGTAAATCGGTATTCTCTGTATATCTTTTCGGATTCGCATATGCGTTTTCCCGTTTCCCCCTTGAAAAACCCTTCAAGCTTCTCGAAATCAAGGCAATCCTTTTCATTCTCGCTCATAATACCTGTCCGGACAAGTCTTTCCGCCTCGTCACCGACACTTTCTCTCGCATTCAAAAAGTCGGCATACTGCATAAATTTGTGGAACGCCGTACCTCTTTGTGCAGGCGTCATTCCTCCCTCGTTGAGAAATGCAGGTCTTGACGATGCAAAAAACTCTCTGTTTATGCCTGAAGCCTCTATCTTCGAAGCCGAATGTTTCGCGATTACACCCGACAGCTCTTCGAAGGGATAGCGGTATCTGAGTTTTTCGTCAATCCGTCTCAGCACGTCTTCATCCGCTTGAAGAAGCTCGTCCGACTTTTCGTCCTCCGGCTCGTCTTCATCACACGAAATACCGGAAATTACGACTTTTATTGAAGTGTCACATTCTCCGATGGGTAAGCCCTCGATACCCGCAACTTCTCTCAGCAGGTGAGCATCGGGATGAGTAATAGCCGACATGAGGATGAGCTCCGTATAGCTTGAAGCCTCCGAAACACCTATAAGCTCTCCGTCTACGGATATTCTCGATGAAAGCTCTTTCAATTTCTTATGAGCATTTGAAAGTGTCGAGAGCGTTACAAGGCGCTCTTTCGCTCTTGTAAGCGCAACATAGAGAATTCTGAGCTCTTCGTTGAAATCAGCAAGCATTCCCGTTTCTGCCGAGAGCGCCTTCGGCAGGGTGTTGTACTGTGCAAAACGTGCCGCGTCACGTCTTACCGTAGTCATTCCGAATTCGGGAGTTATAATGTAATTGTTATTGTTGTACTCACGGGCATTGTAGGCATGAGAACAGTCCGCAAGAATACACACGGGGAATTCAAGCCCCTTGCTCTTGTGAATCGTCATTATCTTAACGGCATCCGCCTCACCCTTTATGACAGGTGCTTTTTCCAGCTTATCTGCACGCTCCTCAATACCTTCCATAAAGCGCAGAAAGCCTGATAACCCGCTGTTACCGAAATTTGAGAAGCCGTCCGCAAGTCTTTGAAGCTGTAAAAGATTCGCCCGTCTGCCGTCGCCCGAGTTCATAGCTCCGGCTATAGCAAGATATCCCGTTTCGTCCATGAGCTGCCGTACAAGCTCCCCTACGGGCAAGGATGCCGCACGAAGCCTCATATTCGCTATAAGATTTAAAAAATAAATATATCTGTCGTCTGTTTCTGCCGCTTTTTTCACACACATATAAAGTGAAGATTTTCTGTCATTTATACGTATGCGTGCAAGGTCATCTGCCGAAAAACCGAAAATCGGCGACATCATAACAGATAACAGCGGAATATCGCGAAGAGGATTGTCGATAACCTTGAGAAGCGACAGCATTATCTGCACCTCGGGCACCTCAAAAAAGTTACCCTTCGTTGCCGATACAGCAGGAATTGAGCACTGACGGAGGATCGATGCAATTGTACCTATTCTGCCTCCGTCACTTCTCAGAAGTATACAGAAATCACTGTATCTCGCCTTTCTCTGTGTTTCCCCGTCTTTTACCGTGAGTCCCTTTGACATCTCTTTCTTGATATAATCCGCGATATAATAAGCCTCTTCTTCAATACTCTTGAAGCCCTCCGCCGATTTTTCGATAATATGTATCTCCGTGTCGGGTTCGGTTTTTTCGGGATACTCGGCACCCGCTCTGAGATGCTCGGTATCATCGTAATATATCTCGCTGTCATCCGCCGTCATAATTCTCTCAAAAAGAAAATTAACCCATTCCGTTACGCCTTTACGGCTTCTGAAGTTCATATCAAGATTTATAACGGCAGGGTAATTTCCGTCACGGTAAACAGGACGTGAACGCTTCATGTCAATGAAAATTTTCGGCTTCGCCTGCCTGAATTTATAGATACTCTGCTTTGAATCTCCGACAAAAAACAGATTGCTTTCATCCTTTGAAAGAAGGCTGAACAGAAGATTCTGCATATCGTTGACATCCTGAAATTCATCAACAAGTATCTCTTTATATTTTTCCGAAAGACTCTTTGCAAGTTCCGTCTTATTGCCTTCGCTGTCGCAAAGACACTTTATCGCAAATGAGCTGATATCGGAAAACGAATAGCTGTTCGATGCTTTTTTCAGATCAAACAAATATTTTCTGTACAGAAGTAAGGTCCTCGAAAAAGCTTCACCGATTGACCTTGTATACTCTATATCCTCTTCGAAATCAGCAAGACTGAAATCAATAAACGGTTTCAGGTTTTTGATTATTTCTTTGTTCGCCGTTCGTATACCGTAGGCATAATCTTTTTCATAAGGCGCATTTCTTACAACGGGTGCCCTCTGTATACCCGACAAAAGAAGTCCTATGCCTTCTGCGGTGTCGTCCCATCTTTTACCCGACATTATGAGAGCTATGATTTTTTCATAAATATCTTTATCGGAAAGCAAAACAGGCATATACTTTTCCGTAACTTTTGCATCGGTTTTTATAAATTCAAGCGCACTTTTCACACCGTCTAAGCAGATATGAATTTTTTTGAGTATATGCTCCTTTGTAAGCTTTTCGAAGATGCTTCCTTCAAAGTGCTCACAATCATATATATCACTCAGTGAATCTATCCACTTTTCGGGATCGGGATAAGAGCAGGCTATGTCGTCAACCTTTATTACCGTTTCCGTAAGCGTTGAATCATCTCTGCCCTTGAAAAGCAATTCTGTAAGCTCTTCAAACGATTTTTCATGTGCCGAATACATCTCCTCTGTCGCTTTTTGTGCGGCAGAGTTTTTCATTTCGAGAAGCTTCAGATCATCCGCCACGGTAAAATCGGGTTCGATATCGAGGCGCTGAAAATTTTCCCGTGCAAGACTTGAACAGAGCGCATCAATGGTACAGATTTTCGCAAAAGGCAAAAGCGTTTTCTGGCGAAGAAGATGTCTGTTGCCTTCACTTTGTGCTATCCTCTTTTCGAGAGCCGCCGCTATCTTTTCACGCATCTGCGATGCCGCCGCGTTCGTAAATGTGACTATCAGAAGCTCATCGATATTGCAGCCGTCCTGAAGACGCCGCATCACTCGCTCAACAAGCACCGCCGTTTTTCCCGAGCCTGCCGCGGCACTTACAAGTATTGAGCCGTTTCTCGCCTCAATGGCGGAAAGCTGACTGTCCGTCCAGTTCATCACAGCACCTCCTCCCCTTCAAGTATTTCAAGGCATTTACCGTTTGATAAGCTTGAAAGAACATTGCCTCCCGAATCCTTTTCGTGAGCACACACACTTCTGTATTCGCAATAATCACACGCACTCACCGTATTCTTTATCACGGGATACGCCTTAATTTCTCCGTTTTTAAGCTTTTTCGCCATCTCTGCAATCGTCTTGTCCACTCTCTTTTTCAGCAGGGACAGCTGATGAAGCGAAATGAGGCTGTCGCCCGTAAACAGCAAATCTTTTCTCTCGACGGGGACGAAATATCCGCTTACGGTATCGTCCATGCCCAGTATTACGGCTTCATCATTCAATATCATTCCGCTCATCTTCAAAGACTTTGCTTTTTTCAGAGCTATTGATTCATCGCTTTCGAGCCTTTCGGGTTTTACGTATTCCGCTCTTGCCGGCATATAAAGAAATCCCGAGGGCACTATACTGTTTCCGTACCTCACGCTTCCGTTTTCCCATATCGCAAAAAGATACAGAATCATCTGCATATTGAGTCCGCTCAAAACGTCGGAAAGCTGAAATTTTTTCTTTCCCGACTTATAGTCAACTATTCTGATATACTTTTTGCCGTTAAGCTCCATTGAATCGACTCTGTCCACCACGCCTTTAAGACTTACAAAGCTTCCGTCGTCAAGCGCTGCCGTATAGGGATTTATTTCGCCGTCCCTGTCAATTCTGAGCTCAAAATCAATCGGTGTAAATGCACTTCTCGAAAACTCAAGAACAAGCCTGTCAAGTATCTCCTTGATCGATTTTCGTAATCTTCTGTAGAGATACATGAATCTTTCCGTTTTTTCTTCGTTGCCCATTCTCGACAAAAGGAATTCTTCAAGAATTTCATCGACTTCCGCTTGTCGTTCTTCCTGCGTCATGGCAATAAGCTCTTCCTTGCCGTGCTTTTTGAGCATCATTTCAAGTATAAAGTGAATCTCCGTTCCCTGAATTGCCGCGTCGAAATCAGAGCTTATACGCGGTCTTGCAAGAAGTCCGTATGCACAGAAGTAGCTGAACGGGCAATTATAAAACTTTTCCACTCTCGAAGCCGAAAGATACATATTCTCGCCGAAAAGCTCTTTCGCCACGGCTTTATCCTCTATTTTAAAGTCCTTGGCTTCGGTAATTCTCGAAAGTGCACTCATTCTGCCCGAAAACTCTTTATCCGAGGAAAACCATTCCTTTAAAGCCGGATAAATCCCGTCCTTCGTTTCACTTTTAAGACACAGCAGTTCGAATGCAGGTAATGCACCTTCAATTTTGTCTAAATCATCAACCGTGGAAAAATCAATGATATTGCTGTTCGGGAAGCTGTCCGTAATCGTTCTGACAGCCTCGGAAACCGAAAGCTGTGAGCCGTCCGAAGAAGCTCCCGCATAGCTTACAAAAATTCTGTCCGTCGAAGAACACAGCGTCTTGTATACCATCAGCCGTTCTTCCGAAGCTTTTGATTCACCGAAGTCATAAAGCTCTATGCCGTTTTCTCTGAGATATTTTCTGTCGGAATCACTGAGGATTCCCGTATTCTCCGTATTTTTCGGAAATTCCCCTTCATTCACGCCCACGACGAATACTGCTCTCGGTGAAAAAGTAACGGTTCTGTCGATACTTCCCACCGTCACCTCATCAAGTCCGTGAGGTATGTTTCCGAGTGTACAAAGCGATATTACCGCGTTGAAAAGCTCGAGATAACGCTGTGCGCTTACACGCCTGTCACCGACAGTCACCGCAAGCATATTGAGAATATCCATGACGGTATCCCATATACGTTCCTGCTCCTGTGCCAGCACCGATTCTCCGCTCTCTTCAAGATCAATTGCCATGTCACGAAGATTACTGTCGGCACCGACACTGAGAAGATATCTGTATAACGCTTCGCTGATATCACGACCGCTTGCATCTTTAAGCTTTTCGCGAAGCTTCACAAGAGGCTTGACCGCACGGGAACGGATTTCATTCAACTCTCGGAGAGTTTCGATATCCTCTGAGCTTATCTCTGCTCCGAAGCCTCTCGGAGATGATGTGAAATCTCTCGTCCATCTGTCACCGCCCACTCTCCAGAGAAGAGCATAATTCTCGATCTTTGCAATCTCTTCTTCGTCTATGTCGGTAAGTCCCGTCTTTAAATGTCCCGTCAGATTCTCAACCGAAAAACCGCCCGATGCAATTTCGCAAGCCGTTCGTATGAGGACTACAAGCGGTTGTGACGAGATTGGCTGTCTTTTGTCTTCAAAAACGGGTATATCACATTTTTTCAGTGCCGATCTTACCGTTTTTTCGTATTTTTCCGAATTTCTGAAAAGTACACCTATTTCTCTGCATCTGTAATTTTCTTCACGTATCAGCCTTTTTACGTTAACTGCAACAGCGGCACACTCTTCGTATACATCCGATGCCTTGATGACGGTTATGTCGGAAGCCGTTTCTTCATATGCTTCGGTTTCGGCACCGCTCATAATCTTTTCAAGATACGAAAGCTCTTCGCTTTTATATCTGACAGTTTCACCGTTCACAACAACAGGTGATGCCGTCTGAACATTCACTCTGCCGGCAAGCTTTATAAGCTTCGTTGCAGTATTTTTGACATACGCAAACACACCCGGATCAAAATCTCTCTGTGCAATTACACTGTCCGTGCAAAGGCCGATATAAACATCCTTTGCCTTTCCGAGTATTTTTCCGATCACCTCATATTCCTGTGCCGTAAAGCCGTTGAACGAGTCGATAAACACCGTTTTTCCGACAAAAAAGCTGTTGGTTTCAAGCTCTTCTGCAAGCAGTGTAAGATCGTCGGTGTCATCCGTAAAGCTCTGCGCCACAAGTGCATCGTAAGTTTCGGTGATAAGTGCAATTTCGGAAAGCTTCTCCTTTAAGAAGCAGTTTTCCATGGCCCCTGAAATTTTGTAAAGATCAAGCGGAGTTATCATACAGCGTTTGAATTCCGACGAAAGCTTCAAAAGCTCATTTGCAACCGAAACGCTCTTGATATAGCGCTTGTATACACTGAGCTTCTCTGAAAGATTTTCGAGTGCCATGCTCATCAGCACAATACGGCCGCCGTCACTGATAAGCGGTTTTCTGACTTTTTCGGAACAAGCCAGAAGATTTTCGGCTATTCTCGAAAAGCTGAGCGTTTCCGCTCTTTGCGCATCCTTTGCGCCTAGTATTTGAAGCATCTTTCTTTCGTAAAAAAACGAAGCCTGCTCGGGTACTATGAGCACGGCATTTTCTCCGCTTCTTTTCACAGTATCCGAGATGAGTTCGGTTAAATATTCTGTTTTGCCGGTTCCCGTTCTGCCTGTTATAAGTCGAAGCATCTCTACCTCCGAAAAAAGGCGAATCGACTGTACGTTGATTCGCCCGAATTTTATTTAAGTGTTACGTCGTATCCGCCTGCAAGATATCTTGTCAGGATTACACTGTCGGCAAGTGTTATTACACCGTCACCGTCAACATCGCTGCAAGGTATATCGGGCTTTACCGAGTATCCGCCCGCAAGATATCTTCTTATGAACACAACATCTTTCAGCGTAACAGCTTCGTCGCTGTCGGCATCACCCGGCAATCCGTCGTCGCCCAAGGTCATCGCCTTTACACAGACATTGTTATAATCTGTTCCGTCTTTTGACGATGTGTCATACCATGTGCCGTCAAGACAGATAAAGCTCTCGCCCGGGTTTCCCGTGTAGCTTCTGACGGTTGTGTCTGTCGTGGTTTCGCCTTCGGTGAGTACGGCGCTTTTACCGCTCTTCGCAGTAAATGTCACCACGACCGTAAATACATCGCCTTCCGTCAGATAAACACCCTTCGCAAGCTTTACGGTACTGTAACCGTATTCGATATCATTTACACTTGTTAAAGCCTCACTGATAAGCTGTGCACCGACCGTCGGGTTTTTGCTGTTTGTCGAACGTCCCTTATAAATTCTGACAATTGCATCGGCCTTGTCGTTGCCCGAGAAAAATCCTACGTGAGTAAGCAATTCGTCCCGTTTTGCAGTGAACGTATTTGCTGCCGAGGCAGGCGCCGTTGAACGGAAGATGTATTTCATCATAGTGCCGTCATACTGATAGATGTTTTCGTATTCATCGGCTTCCATTACTTCGAAAGAAACAAGACTCGTAAGCGACGTTTCCTCGTATGACAGCCAGAAATAACCGTTGATTCCAATGCTTGTACCCCAGCTGTTTTTGCACAGCCACGCCCCGTTATTAGTCGGTCGGGCGGTGGATTTGAAATTCGTTCTGCTGTAATCGTCATCCCAGCCGACAAGCGTTATTGCATGACTTGTTTTTCCCGTAACCGAATTCTGAAAATAATTCGAATAGTTGTTTGTATACTTGCTGTTGTCACTGTATATAGCTGCCATGAGTGATCCGCGCTCAACGATGGCTTTTTTGATTCCTTCACGCGAAGTGTCTGCCAATCTCTGTGAATTTTTTATGCGAAGATAACTTATGTATCTTTCGGATTCGGGATAGTTCATTTTGTTGAGAACACTTTCACTGTATGATGTAATCCACGGTGCATTCTCTTCCCTTTGAAGTCCCGAGCCTCTTGCGAGTGTTGCGGTTGCGCCAAACCAATTTCCGCCCGTCAGAAAAGGCGAAGCGACGATTCTTCCGTCACCGTAGGTGGGATCGGTCGTATCCGTCGTAAGCTCATTCTGCCCGAACCACGAAAGGTGCGCCTCCGAATAATCGGCTGTTTCGAGTGTGTCGAAGCCCTGCATGATACTGCTTGTTTCCAGTGCGCTGACTGCACTGAAAGCCCAACAGCTTGAACTTCCGCCCTGATTCTTCGGCGCAGTTATGATATTTTTATCGACGGAGCTGTACTTTGACGGGAGAGCACTCTCCTCGGCGACGGAAACGGAAAAATCGTCATCCGAAAATAGGTCAACCCTATTACCGTTCATGTCGACATAGTAGTCGTTGTACACATTCCCGTCGGCATCTGTTTCCCCCGAAACAATCCGGTAAACCTCTGTTTCACCGTCGCGGGAAAAAGCGCAGAACGCTGAAATATCGAGTATCATTACAATTGAAACAAAAATGCAAAGCAGTTTCTTTTTCATATGATACACTCCTTATTCAATATCTTTTTCATTATAACACATTATTTGTAATTTTTCAAATATAACTTAAAAACTATTGCACAATGAACTGCAATCTGTTATCATTATCATGTACTGTTTTGTACAACTTTTAAAGCTAAGGAGAAGTTTTATGCTCAATATTACACCATACAAGCTTAAGGCTCAGCCTACAAGAATTTGTAAGATTTTCAAAAGCGGTGATCCGTCAATTCCCGCGGAGCTTTACGATGTAAAATCTTCCGCACCCTCTCTTATCGGATTTCCTTATCCCCTCCCGTCAAAGAAGGGTGACTATACCTGCTCTCTGACAGTCGGCAATGTCTGCTGGTACGGTGCAACTACGGGACTTACCCGTTACGATCCCGATGCAGACAGAGAAGATGACATCATCATGTTTTTCTCGGCGGACCGAGATCTTCCCGACAACTGTATAAAAGCTCTCATGGCAGACGGTGACGGCATCTGGGCTCTTACCGAAACGGGAGCTTCCTACATAGAGATCCGCCTTATCACTCCCGAAGAAAAAGCACAAATACTTCTCGATGAATCAAAAACATATGTCAACCGACGCGATATGTACAGCCAGAAACGTCTTGCTGTTCCCGGCGACGTAACCACGGCTTTCAAGCACGGTCATTCCGATAACGACGGCTGTTTCACCGCAGGTTTCACTATCGGCGAAATTTATCACTATGCAGTTCTCAAGCGCGAAAAGGGCGAAGATCATCCCGAAACGATCAGTGCAAGGAAAACTGCTACTGCCGCTTGCGAAGCATGCCTTCTTCTCATGCACGTGCACGGACGCGGCGACGGTTTTGTTGCAAGAACGTACCTTTGTGCCGATGAGCCCCTTCCCGATGACGGCTTCTTTTTCCGCAAAACGGGAGGCAAGGCTTCTCTTCTCGACACCACCGCAACCAGAGAACGCGATATCGTCGGCTATACAATCGATGCTTCCGCCAAGGTTCCCGAAAGACTCGCAAGGCACTATACCGATCTCGGCTACACCGACGACGATATCATCTATAAGGCTGACACAAGCTCCGATGAAATCACTCTTCATTTTCTCCATATGCTTGTTGCACACGACATTCTCGGTCCCGTCGATCCCGAGCTTGACGAGCTTATAAAGCTGTCGATACGGGGACTTATGGATCACATCATCGACCACGGCTATGAGCTCTGGGATTTCAAAGATGCTCCCACCACGTGGGCAAAGTGGAGTTCCGACTACTTCAATACGGCTTTCGGCTATGTCGATGCCTGCCTTAATTCCGCCGAAGTGCTTATGTACCACAAGGTCACGATGCACATTCTCGGCGAAGAGAGCAAATACCTCGACAGCTACAATCACCTCATTGAAAAAGGTTATGCCGATCTTACCGAAAAACACTTCGACCGTATGCTTCAGGCCTCTATTGCGATGTCGCTTCACCCGTTCGAAGACATCATGTACGGCGATCATATGCTTGCCGTTTCCTCTTTCTGGGGACTTTGCACTCTCGAAAAAGATCCCGTACTTCTTGAAAAATACAGAAACGGCTTCAAGTCCTGGAGAACTTCAATTGCACGTGAATACAACCCCGGCTACGATTTCCCCTTTGCTCTCTCTTGTCCCGACGAAAAACTCAACATGGACATGATTGCGGGTTGGTTCTACCGCTTCAACGTTTCCCGTCTTGCAGCGGGCGTTTCCACGACCATCCGCCACGATCTTCCCGTTTATACCCATATTGCAGGCTACAAAGAAATTTCTTCCGTTCTCCATCCCGACGAAGCATTCATTTCAAAATATGACAGAAATCCGCTTCAATGCAAAAATGAGGATTCCGGCGGACTTCGCTGTGTTGAAAGCTGTTACGTCTACACGTTCGCATACTGGATAGGCAGATACTACGGTTTCTTTGAATAATGGAGGTAGTAATATGAAAAAAAGAATTCACATGATCGGTAATGCTCACCTCGATCCCATCTGGCTCTGGCGCTGGCAGGAGGGCTGTAATGAAGTTCTGCAGACTTTCCGCAGTGCAATTGATCGACTCAAGGAATACAAGGATCTCATTTTCAC
Organism: Acutalibacteraceae bacterium; assembly: GCA_045537495.1. Classification (GTDB taxonomy): domain Bacteria; phylum Bacillota; class Clostridia; order Oscillospirales; family Acutalibacteraceae; genus UBA1425. The sequence goes on along the minus strand of JAZSPN010000147.1, from coordinate 12,725 downwards.
ATGTTCTTCGTCGTCCTATTATCAGTGGGTTGAAGAAATTGATCCCGAGCTTTTCAAAGAAATTCAGGAAATGGTACGCAAGGGGCGTTGGGTTATCGTCAACGGTTGGAATGTGCAGCCCGACTGCAACATTCCTTCGGGCGAAAGTTTTGCCCGTCAGTCACTTTACAGCCAGCTTTATTATTACAAAAAATTCGGACGTATCTGTAACACGGGCTACAATGTCGACTCCTTCGGTCACAACGGAAATATGCCCCAGCTTCTCAACCTCGGCGGTATGCGCACATACGTCATGATGCGTCCCGGTCCCCACGAGAATCCCGATGTTCCCGAGGATCTTTTCTGGTGGGAAGGCCCCGACGGTTCACGTGTACTCACCTTCCACATCCGCGATTCCTACGGTTTTTCGGGCACAAAAGATATTGATTACGCTATCAAAAAGGCTGACGAAGCCATTGCTTCGCATGATCACGACACGATGGTATTCTACGGCATCGGCAATCATGGCGGCGGCCCCACGAAAGGCGATATCAACCATATCCGCGAGCTTGCCTCAGCTAATCCCGAAAACGAGATAGTATTCTCATCGACCGATGATTTTTTCACCGAGGTATGTAATCTTCCGATGGATATCCCCACATGGAAGGATGATCTCCAGCATCACGCAAGCGGTTGCTACAGCGCCACTTCACTCGTAAAACAGCTCAACCGCCGTGCCGAAAATGCTCTTTCCCGTTCCGAAAAATGGGATACGGTTGCTTCTCTTCTCACGAAGGCTCCGGCTTCTACGGAGAAGTATCAGAAAGCATGGAACGATGTCTGCTTCAACCAGTTCCACGATATTCTCTGCGGATGTTCAATCATGGAGGCTTACGAAGATGTCAAAAACAGCACGGGCGAAGCTCTCATCATAGCAGACCGTACAGAAACTTCCGCTATTCTTCGTATCATTTCTGATATTGACACATGGAAAGACGGTATTGACGAAGAAGCTACTCTTGTACGTCATCACTTCCACAAGGACAATTATCCCCGTCCCGTAATCGTTTTCAATCCTCATTCCTACGAAATCACTGTCCCCGTACAGACATATCATCCCTCTTCCGCTGTCCGTAATTCCTCGGGTGAAGAAGTTGTTTTCCAGAATGTACGTTCTTCACGTTCCAACGACTCCCATCTTGATACCGTTTTTATGGCAACACTGCCTCCCTTCGGCTACGAAACCTTCTGGCTTTCATGGATTGAAGGCGGTATCGACTATAACGAAATGCTGAGCGTAAAGCCCGATGCGGTTTATAATACGGATATCAAGGTTAACGGTCTTACCGTTGAAAACGAATTCCTCCGTGTAACGTTTGACAAGTACACGGGCGCTATCTCTTCTCTCGTTTCGAAGGAAGACGGTTTCGACTATGCGAAAAAAGGCAATTTAGCAGCACCCGTAGTAATTGACGATCACGACACCGACACATGGGCACACAACCACTTCAAGTTCCACAACGTCAAAGGCAACATGACTCTTATGAGCATCAAGCTTGCAGAGTACGGTCCCTTGAGAGCGGTCATCAGAACGAAGCACCGTTTCAACGATTCATATCTTACTCAGGATTTCATCCTCTCATCCGGCCAGAAGAGTATCGAAGTAAGATGTAAGGCAATGTGGCAGGAGCCCTTCACAATGCTCAAAACATCCTTCCCCATGAACGGAACAGATGCTGTCAGCACCTACGAAATTCCTTCGGCTTTTATCAAGCGTCCCGTAAACGGCGAAGAAGAGCCTGCTCAGAACTGGGCCGACATCACACTCACCTCCGAGGACGGAGTTCGCCGCGGTCTTTCGGTCATGACCGATTCAAAATACAGCTATGACTGTCCCGACAATACACTCCGCGCAACACTTATTCGCAACGTCATTTTTGCCGATCACTATTCAGACAGACCTGATGCAGAATTCAACTTCACCGATGAGGGAATTCAGCGCTTCACCTACGGCATCTACGTTCACAGCGGCGAAGCAGAGAATTCCGACGTTGTCCGTGAAGCTGCCGTTCTCAACTGTGCTCCCATTGCCGTTCCCGCCGGTTACCGCAAGGGTTCTCAGCCTCAGAAAAAGAGCTTCATCAGCGTTTCGAAGGACAACATCAACGTCACCGCATTCAAGTTCTGCGAAGACGGCTCAGGCGATGTCATCATAAGAGCTTACGAAACGGCAGGCAAGGATACTCCGAGAGTAAACTTCATATGTGATCTCATCGATGCAGGCTTCCGCGCCGATTTCCGCAAAAACGAAATCAAGACATTCCGTGTAAACAAAGACGGTTTTGTTCGCGAAACCAACTTCCTTGAAGGCATCATCCCTCCGAATGAGCGCGATGATTGAGGAGGTTCACCATGTCCCGTAAAAAAATTATAACCGTCTGTGTTTCGGTTTTTGTTGCAGTTTCCGCAATAATCTCAATCTTCGTGCTCAGAAACAGCAACGCCGACGAACTCAAAACTCCCATTCCCACCGCTGTCGAAACTGCATCTTCCTCTCTTTTTCCTTCGTCGATGTCGGATGTCGCAATAAAAAAAGACGCCCTTTCTCCCGTTGGTGAAGAAAAGACGGTTGATCTGTTTTCAAAAACCTATAAGCTCAGAAGCTACGCTTCCGATAAAACCTTTATAACAAGTAACGGCGTTACCACTTCGGAGCACAAAATCAATGAGTACTACGATACAAAAAACGGTACACTCACCTATACGGTGGTTATCGACAAGGAGATTTCCGCCACTTACGATAAAAACGGAACGGTGGTAAGGATTCTCAGCAACTATTCTCCGAAAACAGATTACGAAACGGAAAGCATTACGTGGTACTTCAAAGACGGCACTCTTTCATGCGGTGAAATGAGCTTTTACGATGTAAACGGCAATTTCGGTACTGCCTATTACGATAAAGACGGAAAACTTTCGTGTGTCGTTACCGAAACATATCCCGTAGAAGACGGTGAAGCTTCCATTGTTTCCACATATTTCAACAGTGCCTTCGAGAAGGTGGAAAAAGAAGAATTCATGTCGCTTGTTCCCGAAACGGACACTGACAGTTTTCTGTATATCAACTGGTAATTTATTTGAAAGGAATTTTTAAAATGGCAAAGAAAAGTAAAATCGACGTGGCTGCCGAAAATAAAGGCAAGGGTGCTCTCACCCTCTGGCAGCTTGTAAAATTCACCATTGTCAGTCTTCTCGCCTGTATCGTTCAGGTAGTTTCTCTCGCAATTCTCTACAACATTCCCGCCATCAAGGAGCTCAGCACTCAGGCTTTCCATTGGTTCGTTTTTGATTATCCCGTCATCGAAGGTGAACAGTGCGGTCTTGCCCTTTTCATCGCTTTCAACACTTCAAACATCCTCGCTCAGATAGTGGCATTCTTTGTAAACCGCAAGAAGACCTTCAATGCGGATAACAACATCCCCGTAACTCTCACCATCTATCTCATCTTCACGGTTGCTCTTATCACTTTCTCCGCATGGCTCAACCCCGTACTCTTCGGTATCGCCTCGGGTTACGGCATTTCCAGCGGACTTTCAACCACCATCGCAACCGCAGTTTGCAGCACCTTGCAGTTTGTCATCTACTTCCCCGTCGATAAGCTTCTCATGCGTCAGAAGAAAGCTGACTGACAGACAAAATCATAACCACCGGTTAAACCGGTGGTTTATGCTTCGCTGAAGACCAATAAAAGCCTCCCCGCGGGAGGCTTTTTCGCTTTATTTTATTATAATGTTATCCGTATAAACATCTTTAACAAAAAGTGATGAGTCCGGCTCTGTTACTTTTTCATCATTGAAATACAGATTTTCTATCACTATGTCACGTGTCATGTTATCTTCGGAATAACCTCGGAAATACATTTTCGGCGGTTGCTTTCCGTAGAGTCTAATATTCCTGAAATACAGCTCTCTGTTTATTCCTCTTCTGTTTCCGCCTGCCGAATATTCGTGATGATACTCAACAACTGCACAGATGAGATTCGGCGAATAATCAGTACGGCTGAAACTGTATTTTTCATCATCTTTTTTCTGAATTTCCGGATTCAGAATGACATCGTCATATTCTACATTGATGTTCTCGAATACAACACCGTGAACGTCGGCATAATCAACATTCATGCAGTCAAGAACGGGACCTGTAACCCTTATTATATCGCAGTTCTCGAAACGGATGTCATATATCTCTTCCGCCCTGGTTTCCGCTCCGATTTCAAGGCATTTTCCCCAGTCGTTCCAGATAACGCAGTTTCTGACAGTCACATTTGCGAAAACATCATATGCTTTACCGTTTCTGTACATTGCTTCTCTGACTGCCTTTTCGACATCACCTTCATAATAACAGTCAAGCCCCTTTACACATATCGAGTCATCGTATGTGCGCAGGAAGCAGTTTTCTATCAGTACATTTTCACAGTTGTGCATATCAATGCCGTCACTGTTGTATCTCCAGCAACCTATAATTTTGACGTTGGATATACGAATGTTACGGCTGCCGAGAGGTCGGATATTATAAACAAGAGAATCTCTTATCGTAATGCCCTCAATCTCGACGTCCGTGCAGTATTCAATGCGAACTGTATGCTCTCTGTATGCATTGTTTACAGCGGATGCATTGTTTTCTTCATTAGCTTCAAAGAATATCTGCTCAACGTTTCTGCTGTTGTCGAGAATTCCCCTGCCGCAGATTTTAATATTTTCAGCATCAATTGCAAGTACCGATGCATATACGACGGCGCCTTCATCAATAAAGAGTGTCTGACCGCTGTGAAGCTCAATTTTTCCGACGTCATGCTCGCCCTTGCCGAAATAGATGACACCTTCACCGTCTTTTACGATGTCATATTCGCTGACGGGATCCGCAAAAACATGTAAGGCTTCCGTACGTCCGAACGGCTCAACAGTAAAATATGATGGCTTTTCGAGTGTAAAAACAAGACTGCCTCTCTGCGTAATTTCGGGAGTAATGCCAAGTGAACGAGGGCGGATTTCCGCCTTCTCGAACGGCTTGTCGGGAAAAATTTCAAATTTCAAAGGCTCGTCAGTTTCAAGTGACAGAAAATTTATAAGCTCCGTCTGATCCTTTGACCTCTGATGACCGGGCCATCTGCGGTTAAACGGTACCGCCGACACCCTCGCCGTATTGAGCGATACCTCTTCTCCGTTAATCAACACTCTGTATGTGTTACATTGAACGTCTGTCTTTACCGTATCATACACTTTGTACATCCTTATACCTCCGCATCATAGAGAGTCAGCACCGCATTATAGTCATCAATACCGTAATTGCCCGCGGTATTTTTAAGTATATCAAATAAATCCGCCTTTGTACCGTCGGGATTTTTGAGATTTGTCCTTTTAAGCACGGGATTTATCCTTTTGAGAAACCGAAGAAACACATCACCCTTTGTGGTGCCTTCTATAAAGCTCTGGTTGCCCTTGAAAACCTCTCTGACAAGCTCGGCAGAATAATCGAGAAGCCTCATCTTTCCGATGCTCTTGTCGCACTTTATAAAAAATAATCTCGCAAGAGTTCCCATTTTCACCGAACATATGAGCTTACCCGCAAGTTTTATCGCAAGCTTCATCGGCTTTGTGTCCTTAATGCCAAGCTTTCGCATCGCCTTCTGTGTATCGTTTGCCATGTCGGTAATGAGATTTACTATCATTCTGTCAAACATATCGGTAAGATACCGTTTGCAGTCTTTGCCTCCCGTATCAAAATCAAAGGAAGGTGTCGGTATGCTTTCGATCTTCGCCGTATTGCCGTTTATCGAAACACATCTGATATATGCGGGATCGGCAATAATCGCCCCCGTCGTGACGTCATAGAAGCGGTTGCCCTTTTTTGAAACGTGTTCATTTATGCTCTGATTGTGCATATGTCCCGTAAATACAAGGTGCACCCCTTCGTCGGCAAGAAACTCCGCCGTTTCGTATGCTTCATGGAAAATCAGCGGTGATACAAGTGAGAAAATCGGCTGTCCCGACAATATCGGATAATGACACATGGCAATAACCGTTTTTCCGCTTTTCTTCGCTTCTCTCGCCTGATTCGCTATCCACTCTTTCTGTCTGCCGCAAAATCCGTGTCTGTTGCCGAACTTTTTATCGGCATTAAACGCCAGCAGGCGCACACCGTCGGAAAGATCGACAGAATAGGAAAGCGTTTCCCTGTCAACGGAAACAGCCTCAGAAAATCCGAAATCGTAATACAGACCGAACAGCTCTTCCCGTTTTGTCCCTTCGGGAGAATACCTGCCGTTTTCCGAGAACGCAAATGGCTCGTCGCAATAATCATGATCGGCAGTCAGAACATAGACCTTTTTTCCGCTGTTTTTCAGCTCTTCCAACAGCTTTATAAATCCTTCATGACTTTTCTTTTCACCGTTGAATGAAAGATCTCCGTCGATGAGAACGATGTCGGCACCGTCAGCTTCCTTTAAAAAGCCGAAAACACTTTTATTTATGCTTTCCGTTTCCGCAAAACACTTTTGCTCATAGTGCATAAAGTCTTCGTATTCCTCACCTGCACATCCGAGTGAAGAGTCAAAATAATGCGGATCCGCAAGAAGATAAAACTTCAGTTCCCCGTTACTCATTGAGCCTTCTTTCCCTCTCTCATCTCAAGTACCTTTTTGTGGACTTCTTCTTTTGTTTTGCCCGTAAGCTTATAAAAGAAGAACGGCACTCCTGCAAGGAACATCATGATACCGTGGAAAACCGTATAGAAGAAAAGAAGCAATATCTTTGTTCTGATACTCTGAACGGGATTCGGATCAAAATCCGTCGGCTGCACGTACTGAATTATCGATCCGCTTCCGTAAAGAATGAGCGGTGCACACGCATTGGCAACCGTTCCGCTGATAAGTGTTCCGATCGACACCACAAACGGAAGTGTCGCGTCAAGTCTTTTGCCCGTTTTCGCCTCGATATCCTCAATAACATCCGCCTGGAACATACTGGGCAGCAAATTTGATGCTCCGAACTGAAGTCCTATAAGGAACAAAAAAGCTATAAACACTATCTGCAAAACAGAATTCGGATTCCTGAAATACATATAACCTACCGCGAACGCCGCCGTGTTTGCAAGAATCGAATAAATACCGCTTGCTATATAGAGAACTTTCGAGTTGAATTTTTTCAGAAGGAAGTTAATTATCAACATTCCGACCGCTGTTCCTATACCCGTAGGCAATCCGAAAAGAAGGAATTTTGACGTAGATCCCAGAATTGCCGCCGCAAGAAATACTCCCATGTACGTGGCAATAAGACGGAAATTTTTCAGCGTTTCCGATATTATTATTACCCACGCATACTTATTTCCGAGAATATCGGCAAAACCGACAAGCGGATTTTTGCGTTCTTCCGAGTATGTAATACGTTCTTTGACCGATTTCATGCCGATAAGCACGGTTATTGCACCGACGACTGCACAAAGTCCTGCACCGATAATATACTGGAGTCCTTCGTTATCCTTCCATATAAGACCGATTACAAGAACAATTACAAGAGGTGCCGAATTTCCGACTGCGGCAGAAATACTCCTGAACGAAATAACCGTATCGCGTTCTTTCATGTCGGGCGACATTACATTTGCAACCATGTTAATACAGTTCCCGAATGTCGTGACGACAGACCATAAAACGGAAACGGAAACGAGATAGATCATCATAAAGGTTTCCGAAAGTCCCGAAGGAGTCCAGAATCCCATGACGAGAACAATGCCCGCCGGTATCGCCGTCATCAGCATGAGCGGTCTGAACTTGCCGCTCTTTCCGGGTTTTCTTCCGTCGATGTACATGACTATCAGAAATGTCAGAAAAAACGGGATTATGCTCGAAAGAGTGTTGAGAAGTGATGCCTGACCTTCCGTGAGTTTCAGAACATTGACGAGATACGCATTTCTGTACGAACCCATCATGCCCGTCATGTTGTTGTAGAAGAATACGGCAATCAGATACAATATAAATTCTGATTTTCTGACCATTTTTCCGTCGGCGGTGTTTTTTTGCAATGAATGAGCTGTCATAATACTCTCCCCGTTATTGTTCTTAAAAACATAATAACACAGATGTCAGCATCATTCAATAAGAAAATCAAAACTTATCAGCCGCAAAAATCATCTATAATGTCCTCGAAATGCAAATGAGAAACATCGTTGTCAGCTATAAGCTTTATGAGATTTTCCACGTCTTCTTTGACGGGCGACAGATCTTCTATACAAAAAACTTCCTCATTGTCCGTCTTTCTGTACGCTCCGAATCCGTAACCCGTGTAGCTTTCTCCGTTTTCGTTCGTTACGTCTGTTGTTTTCAGTACAAGTGTCATTGTTTTAGTTTCCATATTTTTACATCTCCTTAAATTTGACACTATTATATGTGATTTTTAATCACGTGTCAATAGTTTTTAATAAAATTTGTGACAAATAATCACAACTTTGTTATATTTTTGTAACTTTTTGCCTGTTTCATCCGAAAATATCGGCTTCGGATAGGTGAAATGCCGTTACAAAGTATAGATATTTCGGAAAATATATTGTATAATATGAAAAGACAATGAAAGGAGAAGAAATATGAGAGTTGCTTTCTTTGATGCCAAGCCCTACGATAAGCCGTCATTTGATAAGTACGGTGAAGCAAACGGCATAACTTTTAAATATTTTGAAACAAAACTTAACGAAGATACCGTTGAACTTGCAAGCGGTTACGATGCCGTTTGTGCCTTTGTCAACGATACAATAAATAAGGATGTAATCGATTCTCTCAACCGACTCGGTATCAATGTTCTCGCACTTCGCTGTGCAGGCTTCAATAATGTTGACATGAAATATGCATACTCCAGGCTCCACGTTCTTCGTGTACCCGCATATTCTCCTTATGCGGTTGCAGAACACGCAATGGCGCTTCTGCTTACTTCCATACGCAGAATTCACAAGGCATACATCCGTTCGAAGGATTTCAATTTCAGTCTTTCGGGGCTTACGGGTTTTGACCTTCACGGAAAAACAGTCGGCGTTATCGGTACGGGCAGAATCGGTCGTGTCTTCATTGATATCTGCAAGGGCTTCGGTATGAAAGTACTGGCTTACGACAAATTCCCTCAAAAGGATATCGATAACGGTGACACTGTACGCTATGTCGGTACCGAGGAGCTTTTTGCAAACAGTGATATAATTTCTCTTCACTGTCCCCTCACCGACGAAACCTATCACATCGTTGATGAAGAATCTCTCGGTAAATGTAAAAAAGGTGTCGTTATCATTAACACTTCGAGAGGTGCACTTGTTGACGCCGAGGCACTCCTTGCGGGAATCAAGTCGCGTAAGGTCGGTGCAGCCTGCCTCGACGTTTACGAAGAAGAGTCAAGTCTGTTTTTTGAGGATAACTCGGGACACATCATGGAGGACGATACTCTGGCAAGACTCATTACCATGCCCAACGTAATTGTCACCTCTCATCAGGCTTTTCTTACTGAAGAGGCACTCGAAAACATCGCCGAAACCACTGTTGACAACCTTGTTTCATTCTTCAAAAACAACCGGTGCGAAAATGAGCTTTGTTATCGCTTCGGAAACACGGAAGACTGCAAGGATAAAAAATGCTTTTAAAGCAGGAGAAATAATATGTCTGAATTTTTTGAAATTCTGATGATCGTCAGCTTCGGCGCATCATGGCCTCTCAATGTAATTAAATCTTATAAATCACGCACAACGAAAGGAAAGAGTCTTTGCTTCCTGCTTCTGATTTTTTTCGGCTATATTGCAGGAATTATCTCAAAATTCATAAATCCCGTCTATATGGCATCTGTATCCGAGAAATGGTATGTCCTCTTCTTCTATTTTCTGAATCTCACCATGGTCGGCGCCGACCTGCTTCTTTACATACGAAACCGACGTATCGACAACAAAACCGGGGTGAATTAATGAAGATTCTGTCCATCGGAAACAGCTTTTCTCAGGATGCTCATAAGTTTTTGCATAAACTCGCAAAAGCACATAATCTCGACATCTGCACGACAAACCTCTACATAGGCGGTTGCAGTCTTTCCCGTCATTTCGAAAACTTTCTGTCCGACCTCCCCGAATACGACCTCGAAATAAACGGTGACGAGCCTCTCTCGAAGATTTCTTTTTCAAAAGCCTTGTCGGACGGCGAATACGATGTCGTAACTTTGCAGCAAGTCAGCGGACTCAGCGGTATTTTCGATTCTTACTGTCCGTATCTTGAAAAGCTTGCAGAAGCGGTTCGTCATTATCAGCCGAATTCAAGGATCATGTTTCACCAGACGTGGAGCTACGAAACAGATTCCGCACATCCCGACTTCAAAAATTACGGCGATAACCAGAAACGTATGTTTCGTGAAATAAAAAAAGCCTCCGAAGCTGCCTCTCGGCTTATCGGAGCAGAACTTATAAAGACGGGAACGGCTGTCCAGAAGCTGCGTGACAGTGTACCCGAATTTGACTACGCAAACGGCGGAATATCCCTTTGCCGTGACGGTTTCCACCTCACTTACGATTACGGAAGATTCCTGGCAGCGGCAGTATGGTTTAAGGCTCTTACAGGAAAAAGCATCGCCATTAAGGAATTTGAGAATTTTGATTCCGTGTTGCTTCACAAAATAATAAATACCGTTAACGGATGAAAAATCGGTCCCGAAGATAACCTTCAGGACCGATTTTTATTCTTCATGCTCATTAATTTGTGAGATATTTCAAAAAGTTCATAAGAACAACTTCAGATGCAGGCTCTTTTCCGAGAGTCTTTGCAAAATCGAGTGTGGTAAGGTATACCATACCTTTGCCGTGTTTTATTCCGAGTGCATCGTGAACGCATCCGTATGAGCCTTCTATACCGTGATAGCCCGTATAAAATGCGGGACAGATTACATCATCGGGAGTGATGTCGGTCTTTATACATCTGTTGTTGACCACCGTTCCCATGAGCTTCTGGTCGGCGAGTCCGAATCCGATTCCTTCGAATATCTCTCTGTTGGAAAGAACAGATTCCTTGTGATAAAGCCAGTTCCAGATATCGGCAAACTCTATCTCTTGTATGCCGAGAGCCTTAACGTTTTCATCATTTTCATAAAAAGGAGAACAATCAAAGAAGAATACTTTAGCTCCCTTTTCAGCGAAAGTCATCAGTTCCCGTATATCTTCCGCCGTTACATCTTTACCCGCCACAATCACCTTATCATTTTCGCCAGGGTTTCGGATATCGGAACAGTGCTTATTCAAAACTTGCAATGCAGCATCATCGACTTTGCATACAGCGACGGTTTTGTTTACCGTTTTTATATCGTCTGGATCGGTTACGTAAAAATCGAGCTTATTGCCAAGCGGAGATGCGCCCTTCATGTAGGCAGAAAGAGAATACTTTCCGCTCGGAACACCGAGCTTTATATTCTTCTTCATAACCGGAACCGAGAAGCTGTCATCGTTAATGCAGAAGGTTTCACTCCACATACAGACCGTTCCGCTGTCACCGATTATCGAGAAATCAGCCGTGTATGTACCTTCTTTCAGAACACATTCATTTGAAAGAACCGCTTCCACGGTAAATTCTTCATCTTTGAAAACATGGAATTTTGTAAACAGACAAAAACGAAGAGCAGACCATCCGTCGCAAACAGCATCGTAAACCTCCGGCTTGAAGCGCCGCCACAAGCTCCACAAGCCTTCTCCGCACCAACCGTGATCGAGAAGTCCCGTAAGGCTGTAACCGTTAAATTTCGGATTCGAACGTACCGCATCGAAAAGCCGTCTTCTGTCCTCGGCACTGAGCCGCTGACTTTGTTTCAGCATCATTTCGGAATTGGGATATACTTTTGTAAGTCCCAGCCTTTGCCAGTCCTTTTCCAGCCTGTCTGCCTGATCCTTTATCCAGACATAGTCTTCCAGATCTTTTCTGTATCCGTACTGCTCATAATGCTTCGCTTCCTCCGCCACATTGAACAAAGGTCCCATTCCCGATTCGGAGAAAAATGCAGGCTTATAATCCTTGCAGTAGTTTCTGATATAATCCATATCACTCTGATTAAACGGAAAAGCCGGATAAAAATGAAGATCTCCTCCGTTTTCGATACCGAGATTTCCCGACTTTGTTTTTTCGCTTTCGCTCTCTAAATCCGCACCCATCGCAGCATCCCACGTTTCGGAATACGGATTTGAGCCCGAAGCCGTGTCGCCGTATTCATCCCATCTGCCCGAGTCGATAAGAACAAGCCTCGTCGGATCGTATTTACGAAGTATCGGAAGAAATTCCTTCGCCCTTTTTGTAGCGGGATAACATCCCCTCATCTCGTTGAGAAGCCCCCATATCGTTATACACGGATGGTTTCTGTCCCTTTTTATCATCTCGACGGTGTTTTTATCGAAGCGCTCTATCATCTTTGCTTCGTCGCCGACTCTGTCAAGTCCTGCACCGGGAAGGAAAAAACCGACTCCGAGATTCCATGCGGCAAGGCATTCTTCATACACCATGAGCCCTATTTCATCGCATACTTCTATCTGCTCGGTACGAAGCATTCCCGATATGGCTCTGACCATATTGAAGCCGTAAGCTTTTGCCATCACCATATCTTTGCGTATCTGCTCTTTTATCGCCGGATATCCCTGACCTACGGGAAACGCATTTCCCGTATGAGATGATTTCAAAAAAATCTTTTTGCCGTTAAGGAAGAAATATC
>JAZSPN010000116.1:0-9104 GCA_045537495.1 Acutalibacteraceae bacterium | reverse complement strand
TTAAGCGGAGTGTAGGTGATTGTGCCGTCTTCATGCGGATGCTCCCATGCCCACAAACCTGTTCTTTCAAGGCAGGGCTCAATTTCGCCGCTACTGTTAAGCCTTGCATTGACAAGTTTAACGTAGCCTTCATCCTCTTCGGGCTTTTCGTCAATGACCGCGAAGATTCTTTCTGCACCTGCAAGAGCGGCTAAAAGGTTATTGAATTGCTGTGCAACCTGAGTGAGTGGCATAAAGAACTGTCTTGTATACTGAAGGAATGATACAACAGCACCGATTGAAAGGGAAAGTGCTATACCGCCGATAAAAAATGAGAGAGTAAGCGGTAATTGCGTGAAATCGGGTATTTTGAGTATTATCACGGCACCGAGAATTGCCGTAATTGCGTAGTTTACGTAAGAGAGGTTGTTGGTAATCGGCATAAGTATACTTGCGAAGGTATGTGCATTTGTGGCAGCCTTACGGAATTCTTCGTTGAGAGTCGCGAATTCTTCTTTTGTTTTGTCTTCACGGCAGAATACCTTTACAACCTTCTGGCCTTCGATAAGCTCTTCGATATATCCGTTTACTTTACCGACGGCTGCCTGTTGCTTTCTGAAGAAGTTAGCGCTCTTTTTTCCTATTACCCTGACGAGGAGTGTTACGACCATGGTCATGACAATGACAAAACAGGTGAGCAGGGGGCTGATTGTGAGCATCATGACAAGAGTGCCGACAACGGTGATGGCGGACGTTATCATCTGGACAAGACCTTCGCTGATGGCTTCGCGAAGCGTGTCGACATCCGATGTGAAGCGGCTCATAAGCTCGCCGTGAGTGTGAGTGTCAAAAAACTTTATCGGAAGGTCCTGCATCTTTTCAAAAAGCTCTCCGCGAATCTTTCGGAGTGTATTCTGGGAGAAATTAAGCATAAGACGTCGGTACACATATTGAGCAATAACACCCGCTATGTAAACAACAGCCATGACAACGAGGTATTTCGCGATAGTCGGCATTACATCTGTAAAGTTCTGTATTTTGAGTGCATCAGCAAGAGTGTTGATGATGGGCTGGAGCATATAAGTTCCGAATATCGATGCACCGGAATTCAAAAATACGAGTAATAGTATGAAAATGAGTGTAAGCTTACCCGAGGCAAAGTAAGAAAGCAGGCGCTTGAAGGTCTTGCCTGCATTCTGGGGCTTCTGTCCCATCGGTCTGCCTCTTCCGGACGGCTTAATCGGTTGCAATTTACTCATCGGCTGTACCTCCTTCCTGCTGTGAAATATATACTTCCTTGTAGATTTCGTTCTCGTTTAAGAGCTCGTCATGAGTGCCCATGGCATCAATTTTGCCGTTATCAAGAACAATTATTCTGTCGGCATGCTGTACCGAGCTTATTCGTTGTGCGATTATAATCTTTGTAGTATCTTTATGTGTTTCGGAAAGTCCTGCACGGATTTTTGCATCGGTTGCGGTATCGACGGCACTTGTTGAGTCGTCGAGAATAAGTATTTTCGGGTTTTTCAGAAGCGCTCTTGCGATGCAAAGTCTTTGTTTTTGTCCGCCTGAAACGTTTACACCGCCCTGACCGAGATCTGTATCGAATCTGTCGGGAAAGCTTTCGATGAAATCTTTTGCCTGAGCAATTTCGGAAGCTGATGCGATTTCTTCATCGGTTGCGTTTTCGTTACCCCAGCGTAAATTCTCTGATATTGAACCCGAGAACAAAAGATTCTTTTGAAGCACCATGGAAACTGAGTTGCGCAGATTTTTCAGAGTGTAATCCTTTACGTTGCGACCGCCGACAAGAACTTCGCCTTCGGTGGCATCGTAGAGTCGGGGAATTAACTGAACGAGCGTTGTTTTGGAAGAGCCTGTTCCTCCGATAATTCCGACGGTTTCGCCTGAATTAATTTTGAAACTGATGTTCTGCAAGACGTCTTTGCCTTTTCCGGTTGAATAGCGGAAATTTACATTTCTGAATTCGATACTGCCGTTTTCGACTTCGAGGGAAGTGTCGGCGCCGTCGTCTGAGATGTCGGGCCTTACAGAGAGAACCTCGTTGATTCTGGTGCACGAGGCTTTTGACATGACGGACATTACGAAAATGGCGGTTATCATCATGAGTGACATCAGAATCTGTGTTACATATGAAATGAAAGAGGAGAGCATACCTACTTCCATATTTCCCTGAGTGATAAGCTTGCTTCCGAACCACAGAACGGCGATGATACAGCCGTTCATCATCAGCATCATAAACGGTGAGGTGAGTATCATCAGCTTTTCCGCACGGATTGAAGCGTTTTTCAGATCTTCATTCGAATAATTGAACTTATCCTTCTCATATTTTGATCTGACGAAAGCCTTTACAACACGAATTGAGATGAGATTTTCCTGAATCTTGGCATTGAAAAGATCGTATTTTTCAAACATTACTTTAAATCTCGGCAAGGCTTTTGTGCTGATAACCGAGATGGCAACTATCATGAACGGTATGACGAAGAGGAAAACCATTGCGAGTTTTGAGTTAACCTTTACAGCGTAATAAATGGCAGCTATAAACATGAAGGGGGAGCGGACAAACATTCGGCACATCATCATGAATGTCATCTGTACCATGTTGATATCGGTTGTCATTCTGGTGATGAGAGAAGCCGTGCTGAAGCTGTCAATGTTGCCGAATGAAAAATCCTGAACCTTGTTGAAAATCGCCTTTCGCACCTCGCTTCCGAAGCCCATACCGGCGAGAGCGGCAAAGCGTGAGGCGAGCGCTCCGCACATGAGCGAAAAAAGTGCCATGAAAATCATTTGAAGCCCGAGCGATTTAATCATTTCGATGTTTCCTGCCCTGATGCCTTCATCGACTATTCTGCCCATGATAAAGGGGATTCTGACTTCCATGCAGACTTCACCGATTATTGCAAGAGGGCTGAGAATGGCATAGATTCCGTATTTTTTTGCGTATTTCAGTAGCTTAAACAAAATACCATCTCCATTTTAAATTTACATTATATGTTAACACTTTTGAGGAGGCAAAGTCAATATTTTGTCGTGTCTGTTAAAGAAAAATTCAATTTTTAAAAAATAAAAAACGGATAAGCCGTCTGACTTATCCGTGAAAAAGATAATAATTAAAGAATATCGAGATTTCCGTCTAATTCCAAGGCTCCGTTAACGGTTACGTTTTTATCAATTCCGTTATAGGCGACGGTAACGTTAGCGTTAATTCCGCAAAGAACGACTTTTTTGAGTTTTCCGTCACTCCATTCGATTGAAACCGTAACACCGCCCTTGGCACAAAGACCTTCGACCTTGCCGGATGACCATCTGTCGGGCAGTGCGGGAAGAAGACGGATTTTTTTGTCAACACTCTGAAGAAGCATTTCCGTGATACCGCTGACGGCGCCGAAATTGCCGTCAATCTGGAAGGGGGGATGGGCATCGAAAAGATTTGCGTATGTTCCGCCGCCGTTTGTGTAATTTGTATTTTCTTCGTCGACGAATCTGAGCTGGGTATCGAGGAGCTTCAAAGCGTGATTTCCGTCGAGAAGTCGTGCAAAAAAGTTGATCTTCCATCCGAGACTCCAGCCCGTGCCGTCGTCGCCGCGAAGCTCAAGCGTTTTTCTGCAAGCGTCGGCAAGCTCGGGAGTTTCGTTCGGGGAGATAAGGTTTGCGGGATGAAGGGCGTAAAGATGAGAAACGTGTCTGTGATGAGGCTCTTCATCAGGTCTGTCCTCGTACCACTCCTGAAGTCTGCCGAAATCACCGATTTTGAAGGGAAGCAGTTTTTCGTAAGCTTCCTTGAGCTTATGCGCGAAGTCACTGTCGCAACCGAGAATTTCGCATGAAGAAACAGTGTTAAGGAACACATCGCGGCAAATGGCCATCGTCATAAAAGTAGTCTGCGAAACGTTGAGTTCGTCGCCGTTCGGCATGAGATAGTGATTCTCGGGAGAGGTTGAGGGTGCGCAAATGAGATATCCGTCCTTATCGGGTACAAGCATGGAAAGGTAAAATTCTGCACATCCTTTGAGTACCGGATAAGCTTTTTCTCTGAGAAAATCTTTGTCAAGAGTGTATTCGTACTGCTCAAAAAGATGTCTGGACATCCAGCCTGCACCGTTGTACCAGAAAGCCCAGCAGGTGTTTCCGAGTGCAGGTGCCGACATTCTCCAGATGTCAACGTTATGATGTGCGGTGAATCCGTCAGCGTTATAGTACTCTTTGGCAACTCTTTTTCCCGCAACGGAAAGTTCCTGCATCATTCTGACAAGAGGCTCATTGAGTTCAGCAAGGTTACACATGAGAATAGGCCAGTAATTCATTTCCGTGTTAATGTTTACCGTGTAATTACTGCCCCAGGGCGGAATAAGTCGGTTATTCCATATTCCCTGAAGATTCATGGGCTGAGATCCGGGACGTGAGCCGCTAATTGCAAGATAGCGTCCGTAATTGAAAAGGAGAGTATAAAGACCGAGATCGCTTTTGTCATCTGCGAAACGGTTGAGTCTTTCGTTCGTGGGGACATCGGAAAGATCTGCGCTTCCGATATCGATATTTACTCTGCCGTAAAGCTCCGAATAATCGGCAATGTGCTCCGCTTTAAGTTCTTCGTAATCGGAATTGAATACATCCGCAATTCTTTCGAGGACAGCGTTCTTATACTCCTTACCCTCGGTAACGGGGCATTTGTCAAATCCGTTAAAAGAGTCTTCGGCGGCAAAACAGATATAAGCTTCCGTTACGTTGTCGGCGTAGATTGCACTGCCGTTGTAGAAAGCATCGCCGTCGGTTTTGATTTTAAGACCTGTACGGAAGAACATACCGCCGTTTTCATCCGAGAACTTCTGGCGACAGTCCTCCATTTCACCGGGGCACTGACCGTCAAGGAGTATAACATCGTTCTCCGTGTAGGATGTATGACGGAGCTGACAATTCATATAAACGTTAAAAGAAAACTTCTTAGTTGAGGTGATTTTGCCGATAAGAGCATTTCTTTTTTTCGAGATAAACCATTCTTCGGTTAAATCGTACTTTCCCGTGCTGTAACTGACATTTGAAATTGCAGTTGTGAGGTCGAGCGTACGCTTGTAATTTTTGGTTTCGCAACCGCCTTCCTTGTATGCGACAATAACATCACAAAGAGGAAGATAGATATGCGAATCGTAACCCAAGCAGTGCTCTTCGAGGATTTCCTGAGCGGCGGCATTATCGCCGTTGAGTGAAAGCTCACGTGCTTTAACGAAATATTCGTAAGCGTCGGGGTTTTCTTTATAGTTCGGTTTACCGCTCCAGAGAGTATCGAGATTCATCGAGAGTCTTTCTTCGAGAGTTGTTCCGTAAACCATGGCGCCGAGAGAGCCGTTTCCGAGAGGTAAGGCATCTGTCCAACGGCGTGACGGCTTATTATAAAATAAAAGTTCGCTGTCCTTCATATTTCTGCTCCTTTGCTTTTTAGTTTATTATACAAAATGTTTCATCACGTGTCAATAAAACAAAATAAAACAGCACTAAATGTGCGGTTGAATTTAAGAAACGGTAAATATTACGACAAAATGTTGTAAATTTATTGACAAAAGAAATCTTTGGTATATAATTTATAGTGATCAAATTTTGAATACAATTAGGAGGTCAAAAATTGAAAAAGATAGGCTTTACCGAAACTGTTCTCCGTGACGCTAACCAGTCGCAGATTGCAACAAGATTACCTTTTGATAAATTTGAGCCGATTCTTGAATCGATGGATAAGGCGGGCTATTACTCCGTCGAGTGCTGGGGCGGTGCAACATTTGACAGTTGCCTTCGTTTCCTCGGTGAAGATCCGTGGGAAAGACTCAGAAAAATCAGAGAGAAGATGCCCAACACGAAGCTTCAGATGCTTCTTCGCGGTCAGAATCTTCTCGGATACAAGCATTATCCCGACGACGTGGTACGCAAGTTTATTCAGCGTTCTGTTGCTAACGGTATCGATATCATCAGAATCTTCGATGCTCTCAACGACACGAGAAACATCAAAGTTGCCGTTGAAGAAACCGTAAAATGCGGTGCCATGGCATCGGGCGCCATTTCTTATACGACGAGTCCCGTTCACTCTATCGAGAACTATGCGAAGCTTGTAAAAGAAATGGAAGAAATGGGTGTAGCCTCTATCTGTATCAAGGATATGGCAGGCGTTCTTACACCTCATGAAGCATACGAGCTTGTCAAGGCTATTAAAGAAACGGTTAAGCTTCCCGTTGTTGTTCATACACACTGTACTGCCGGTATGGCTTATATGACTCTTTTGAAGAGTATCGAAGCAGGTGCGGATGTTATTGATACAGCCATTTCCTGCTTCTCGGGCGGTACTTCACAGCCTTCAACGGAAACTCTCTATTTTGCACTTGAACAGCTTGGATATAAAACGGGACTCGATTCGGCACGTCTTAAAGATGTAAAGGATTTCTTCCTTCCCATAAGAAACGAGTACATCGAAAACGGCACTCTCGATCCTATTGCACTTTCCACCGACTCCGACTGTCTTAACTATCAGGTTCCCGGCGGAATGCTTTCCAACCTTATTTCTCAGCTTAAGAATCTTAACGCCATGGACAGATTCAACGAGGTTCTCGAGGAAACCCCGAGAGTCAGAGCAGATCTCGGATATCCGCCTCTTGTAACTCCCATGAGTCAGATGGTAGGCGTTCAGGCGACACAGAACGTACTTCTCGGCGAAAGATATAAGAATATCGGCAAAGAAGTCAAGTCTTACGTACGTGGTGAGTACGGCAAGGCACCCGGCACGATTGATCCCGATGTTATTAAGAAGGTTCTCGGCGATGAAAAGCCGATCGAGGGAAGATTCGCCGATACTTTAGAGCCCGAGTTCGACAAGATAAAAGCTGAGCTCGGTGACACTGCAAGATGTGATGAAGACGTTCTTTCCTATATCGCTTTCCCGCAGGTTGCCGAAAAGTTCTTTGCACAGCGCAAGGAAAAAGAACAGAGAAGAGTTAAGTTCTCCATTGAAAGAATTGATTGACAGCGAGGGATTTGAATATGAGTTTACCTGAATTACTCGGAAATTCCGTAATAGGTTTTCTTCTGGTTTTTACCGTTCTTGTTATCCTTATGGTCTTTGTTCTCATTATCAATGCCATTTTCAAGGAAAAGAAGCCCGCTACAGCTCCTTCTGCAGTTGCGGAAACAAAGAAGCCTTCGGGACTTCCCGAGGTTATACTCGAAAACATCAGTGAGCCCGATGCCGCAATGGTTATGGCGATTGTTGCGGATGAGGCGGGTATTCCGATTGAAAAACTGAGATTTATATCTATCAGAGAGGTTGAATGAGATGAAATACAAAGTAAGATTAAGAGATAAATTTTACGAAGTTGAAGTTGTAGAGGGTGAAGCAATTCTGCTCGATTCCTACGATGCGGCACCGGTTGCGGCTCCTGCCGCCGCTCCTCAGGCTGCACCCGCCGCAGCGCCCGTTGCAGCTCCCGTGTCAGGTGACGGAAACGCCGTTACGGCTCCGCTTCCCGGTTCTGTAATTGATATCAAAGTTAATGTCGGTGACAGCGTAAAGAAAGGTCAGCTTCTCCTTCTGATTGAAGCCATGAAGATGGAAAATGAAATCGTTGCTCCGTCTGACGGTACCGTCAAGGCAATTCATACATCAAAGGGTTCCACTGTTGAAACAGGTGCACCTCTCGTAACAATAGGTTAAGGAGGGGCATTCATGCAGATGATAACAGATTCATTGATCGGTCTGTGGGAAAGCTCAGGCATTGCAGCCCTCGTCGATTTCCGCCAGCTGATCATGATAGCAGTTTCTTGTGTTTTACTTTATCTCGGAATCAAAAAGAAGTTTGAGCCGTTACTTCTCGTCGGTATAGCATTCGGTATGCTTCTTACCAATCTTCCGATTGCGGAGCTTTATCATCCCGAACTCTGGAATTCGACGGAAATCAGTTACAGCGAAGTGTTGCACGACGGCGGTTTACTCGATTTCCTCTACATCGGTGTAAAGACGGGACTCTATCCCTCTCTCATTTTCTTGGGCGTAGGTGCAATGACCGATTTCGGACCGCTCCTTGCTAATCCGAAATCGCTTCTTCTGGGCGCTGCCGCACAGCTCGGCATCTACTGTGCACTGATTTTGTCGGTAATGCTCGGATTCGATGTCAACGTTGCCGCCGCCATTGCCATCATCGGCGGTGCCGACGGTCCCACCGCAATTTTTGTTACAAAGACACTGGCTCCCGAGTATCTCGGCCCCATCGCGATTGCGGCATACTCCTACATGGCGCTTATTCCCCTTATTCAGCCTCCCATCATGCGTCTTCTCACAACCAAAAAAGAACGTGAGATCAAGATGGATAACCTGAAGCCCGTTTCAAAGACGGCAAAGATCATCTTCCCGATTGCGGTTACAATCCTGACAGTTCTCATTTTGCCGTCGGTTGCATCTCTTCTCGGTTGCCTGATGCTCGGTAACCTGCTTCGTGAAAGCGGAGTTACGGACCGTCTTGCCGATACGGCGCAGAATGCACTCATGAATATTGTAACGATTTTCCTCGGCATTTCTGTCGGAGCAACTGCCGTTTATGACAGATTCTTACAGCTTGAAACCATCAAGATCATCCTTATCGGTCTTTTGGCTTTTGCGTTTTCTACCGTCGGCGGTATTCTTTTCGGCAAGCTTATGTGCAAGCTTTCGGGCGGAAAAATCAATCCTCTCATCGGTTCGGCAGGTGTTTCCGCCGTTCCCATGGCGGCGCGAGTTGCCAATGCGGAAGGTCAGAAGGCGAATCCTTCGAATTTCCTTCTGATGCACGCTATGGGACCGAACGGTGCAGGTGTTATCGGCTCCGCAGTAGCGGCAGGTTTCCTGCTTTATCTCTTCGGCTAAAATTTTTGAGGCGAGGTTTTACCTCGCCTCATTTTCGTATCATTTCATTGTAGCCGATGAATTCGAACCCGAATTTTTTGTATACTCCGATGGCGGATTCGTTCTCGTCCTCAACCTCGAGTCTGAAAACGCAATCGGGGTATTTTGCTGTTATGAATCTGATGAAATCGCTTCCGATTCCAAAGCCCCTGAATTCGGGTTTTATGTAGAGGTCTTCAATCCACAGACA
>JAZSPN010000012.1:0-15800 GCA_045537495.1 Acutalibacteraceae bacterium | reverse complement strand
TGATACGCGATAGTGGCAGTGCCTTCATTTTTGTATTGGAAAACGTTTAATCCGAAGGGGCCGTTGACTTTTGAAACGGCACCCATATCGTCAAGAGAAGCATCGGATTTCACGATAAGTCGAGTGGGTACAATGTTTTCGACGTTTTCGCCCTGAGCGGAAACATCGCCGTCATCGTCGTGCGTATCAAAATCCGACACCGTATCGTAAGAAATTATATCAACAAGCTCTTCACCGAATTTTATTATATCGGATAAATCGAATGTTTCCTTTTCGGCAAAGGTGACGAACGAGGATGAAATTGCGGAAAACAGCATTATCAAGACGAGGAAAACAGAAAAGACTTTTTTTGATTGTTTCATAGCAGTTTATACCTCCTTGGAATTGTGGTTGTTGTGAAAAATTTTAGCTTATGGCGGCTCATATCATCTCCCCGAAAAAGAAAAAAGTGTGTCCCGCAAGAGACACACCGAAAAAGTGAATCTCTTGTTGTTGTCACACAAATGCATTCCGCCCGTGAGGAGAAAAAGCAAGGAAGAGAAAACACCTTTTTCCAAAGTATTTTCCCACAAGCGGAAGTTTATATGCAATTTGTGTGACAACAACAATATAGCATCTCAAAAACCTTTTGTCAATAATGAAAAAGGACTGTTTCACATCGGTGAAACAGTCCCCTTAATTATTTTGCGTAACCGACAGTACGGCTTTCTCTGATGAGATTTACCTTGATCTGTCCGGGATATTCAAGCTCATTTTCGATCTTCTGAGCAATATCGCGGGTAAGAAGTACCATTGCATCGTCGGAAACCATTTCGGGCTTAACCATGATACGGACTTCTCTGCCTGCCTGAATTGCAAAGGAGCGTTCAACACCCTCGAAGGATGTTGCGATTTCTTCAAGCTTTTCAAGACGCTTGATGTAGTTCTGAACATTTTCTCTTCTGGCGCCCGGTCTTGCTGCGGAAACAGCATCGGCCGCCTGGACAAGACAAGCGATGATGGTCTTTGCTTCAACGTCGCCGTGGTGAGCGTGAATTGCATGAATAACCTGATCGTTTTCCTTGTACTTCTTGGCAAACTCAACACCGAGTTCGATGTGTGAGCCGTCCATTTCGTGGTCGAGAGCCTTACCGATATCGTGAAGAAGACCTGCACGTTTTGCAAGCTTTACATCGGCACCGAGTTCTGCTGCGAGAAGACCTGCGATATAGGAAACTTCAAGAGAGTGGTTGTTACATTCTGACCGAAGCTGGTACGGTATTTAAGTTTACCGAGAAGCTTGACGATTTCGGGATGAACGCCGTTTACGCCTGCATCGATAAGAGCGTGTTCGCCGGTCTGCTTGATGGTGCTTTCGACTTCGCGGGTTGCTTTATCAAACATTTCCTCGATACGTGCGGGATGAATTCTGCCGTCGGAAATGAGTTTTTCAAGAGTAAGACGTGCAATTTCTCTGCGGACGGGATCGAAGCTGGAAACGGTAATGGCCTCGGGAGTATCGTCGATGATAAGATCGACACCCGTGATCGTTTCGAGCGTTCTGATGTTTCTGCCTTCACGGCCGATGATTCTTCCCTTCATTTCGTCGTTGGGAAGAGCGACAACGGAAACGGTGGCTTCTGCTGCATGATCAGCGGCACAACGCTGAATCGCGGTAGAAATAACTTCTCTTGCGATGGTATCTGCCTCGTCCTTTGTCTTTTGGCGGTATTCCATGATTCTGACCGCTTTTTCGTGGGTGAGATCTGCTTCGAGAGCCTTGAGCAGATAATCCTTTGCCTGCTCTTTGGAGAAACCGGAGATTCTTTCGAGCATGTCGAACTGACTCTTTTTGATGCTTTCGATTTCGGAAAGCTTTTCCTCGGTGTCTTTGACCTTCTTTGCGAGAAGCTCTTCCTTCTTTTCGAGGTTTTCGGTTTTCTTATCCAGACTTTCTTCCTTCTGGATAATTCTTCTTTCCTGGCGCTGTACTTCTGTACGGCGTTCACGAAGTTCACGTTCTGTTTCTGTTCTTTGCTTATGAATTTCGTCTTTTGCTTCGAGAATAGCCTCTTTTTTCTTTGATTCTGCCTGAGTTATCGCATCGGAAACGATCTTTTTTGCCTGCTGAGTAGCGGAACCTATTTTGGCCTCGGAAGTTTTTCTGTTATAAACTCCGCCGAGGATGAATCCGATTACAGCAAAAACAATTGCCGCAACAACTGCGATAATAATTGCCAACCAGAGTTGCATGATACGGTGTACACCTCCTATAAAAATAAAAAAACGATAAAGATCTGGCAATACAAAGGTATCGCCGGATCCCACCGCGGAATAGATACAGTATTACAGTTAAAAAACCATTTGTTACGAAAATGTGCCGAATGTGCCAACGGTACAAAATCCACTAAAAAACTCTCTATGAAAAAGCGTTTTGAAGCTCTGAGTTAAATTCTGCATGTCTGTATATATATAAACGCGGTGAAAATCCAAATATATGCATGATTCGGATATATCACACATCATCTATGTAATTTTAAATCTTTTTTGAATATTTGTCAAGGCGGATTCTTTACATTTTTTAAGATTTTTTTAATAAATTTGTTTTTTTGAATAAAAGCGTGTATTAATATTAGTGCAGAATGAACATTGTTTTTGCTTGTAAAAATGTATACAATGAGAAGGAGGGGTAATGAATGCGAGGGGTTATTCACTCAGACTGAATTAGAAAGGATGTAGTTTATGAAAAGAAATTTGTTAAGATGTATATCGGCAATACTTTGCATTTCCATTCTGCTTTCTGTCGTAACCGTTACTTCTTTTGCGAAGGAAGGTGAGGGTGAGAAAACTGTATCGGATACAGCCGATCTTTCACCGGTAATTATTATACCCGGAATTGGTATGTCCAGGACAACTCTTTTTGACGATAATGGCGACATTGCCAAGAAAAAAGACGGCAGTAATTTTGATACTTGGGAAGTCTTTAATTTCTATCTCTATGAGCTTCTTTGGAATCTCTGGAAGATTGTTCCTGTTTTGCTGATATCGCTTGTGTTACAGCACGATGTCGGATTAACAAAGGTTCTCGAAAAGCAAGTGCCCTCTCTTTTTAAATATTCGATGCATGATAAGGAAGGAAAGAGCGTCGAGAACGTAAAAGCCCTTGCGTACAATTATCCTCTTTCTCAGTACGACAAGGATGCAAAAGACTTTTTCTACAAGAGGCTTCCCATTCAGGAGTATGCTCAGATTATCGGCGAAGAAAAAATATATGTCTACAACTTTGCGGCATTCTCAAATACATATGATGAAGCGGAAGGACTTCATAATTTCATTCAGATGGTAAAGGAACAGCATCCCGGGCATGACAAGGTTACACTTGTTCCCGTAAGTCTTGGCGGCACTGTTGCAAATGCTTATTTTGATATGTATAAGGACGAACGCGATGTTGACAGAGTTATCAATGTGGTTGCGGCTCTTGACGGCAGTCAGCTTGTGGCGGATCTCTTTATGCTGAATTTTGGTGATAATGCTCCCGAGCTTCTTTACCGTTCACTTCTTCCCGTTATAGCAGGAAAAAGCGAAGGATATCTCGGATATATCGGAAATATAGTTCTTCGGTTAATTCCGCGAGGTTTTGCAAGAAAGCTTGTCGACGTGGTGTTGGGAAGTGTGGTAAATTCTTTTGTCAGGAATGTACCTTCCTTGTGGGCACTTGTTCCGCATGACAGATACGAGGAAATTGCAGACAAGTACCTTGTCGGCGACGAATACAAAGTTCTCCGTGCACAGACAGACAGATATCACAATGCTCAGGCGAATCTTGAAGAGAGAGTGAAAGAGCTTGCGGAAGATTACGGAATCGAGATTTATAATGTCGGCGGATGTGACCTCGAATTCGGTACGGGATGGGAATCTGATTACAATTACTTCCAATTCTTCAAATGTTCAAAGGGAAGCAACTCCGACGGAATCATCCAGGTTTCCTCTACGGCTATGGGAACGGACAGTGTCAGTTCCGGCGAAACTTACAACAAGTCCACTCCCGACGGAACGGTTTACTGTACGGATCCTACGCACGACCATATCGAAGGCTCGATCAATGCCGCTACCTGCTACCGTCCCGAGCATACATGGTACTTCCTCGGACAGCATCATGAAATTGCTTACAACGACGTTGCCGTTGAAGTGGTATGCAAGATTCTCGTCGGTGAGATTCAGGATATTTACTCCGATCCTGCATACCCTCAGTTCAACGGAACAAGACTTGTTAAAAAGATTGTCCGTGAATACCTTCCCGATTTCAAGGAGATTGACAGAACAAAACTTACAGAGGATCAGATAAAAGTTCTTGATGCCGCTGTTGAAAAGACGGAGGCAATGCTTGCTTCCACGGTTGCGGACGACAGCGTGCGTGCAGAGGCGGAAAAGGACCTCTATGATGCACTTGTTTACTGCGGAGTATACGAAAAGCAGGAAGAAGAAAAGTTCAAAGAGTTTATGGGCAATGTCCTCTACAAAATGAGCGAAGGTCTTTATAAGCTTGTCGGACCGAGAGGCTTCTTCGATGTCATCACATTCAAATACTATTAAAAATTGAAAATGCAAGGGACCGCTCCCCACAGGAAGCGGTCCCTTGTTGTATAATTCAGTTGAGAGAGCGTGTTTGCCAGAAACCGAAACCGGTTGAAAGAGCAGTCCAGATAAAATTATAAATCAGTATGAATTGCCAACCTGCATTTTCGAGTCCGCCGGCAAGAATCATGATGAAGGATATCAGCCATCCGAGAGCACAGAAAACGCTTTGAGCGAGCAGGGCATAACGCTGAATGTTGTTGATGATTGCCGATGTCGCAACGGCACCGACGAAGGATTCGGAGGTTCCCGTATGAAGAACTTTTGCATCCTCCGAATTTGTTTCTTCCCTCTTGCGTGAACGGAAGAGGGTGCCCGTTGTGGGAGTCATGAGTTTTACGATTCCCGGGGTGAGGCGGAATTTCTTGCATATAAAATCTTCGGTCACGTTGCAGTCAACCGAGTTTACGATAATGTGAATTCCGTTTTTCTCCAGTACCTTGAGCGGTCCGGCGAGGTTCTCGTCTTCGACATAGTCGAGAATCAGCATCGCGGCAATTTTTCCTCTGATTGCTATGTAAAGAACTTGTTTGCCTTGCTGAAGATGCTTCATCTCAACGTCCTTCGGAGGAGCTTCGATACTGTGATTTATAAGCAGATTTCTGTTTCCGAGAAGTACGTTGTTTTCTCCGATGAAGCCTGAAATGCCGAGCTTCTCTTCATAGAGAAGTTTTTTTACGGGAGGCAGTATGCTTGTGTTGCCGACAATTCCTTCAAAAGCCTTGCTCAGGGGACCTTTTGTTCCGATGATGAGCGCGGCGGCATACATCAGTACTTCGTCGATACGGACAGTGTTTTTGTCATCAAAACCGACAAGACCGCATTTGTCTGTATCGAAAAGCTCAAAGGAATCAAGCGCAACGGCATGGGCGCACGCGGTTTCCGAAGCGGCAGAGGGAGAAGATATCATACCGCCCTTCTGATTTAATGTTATCATGGCGATAACAGTCGGGAAGATTATTGCAAATGCAGCGCCGGCAGGCATTGAAACGGAAAGGGAAGCGGTAAAGGCTGTCAGTGCACCGAGAGCAACCTTTGTTTTGAGCCAGCCGATGAGTGCAGAGATAAGACTGAGTATAAACGAGGCGGGAATGGTGAGCTTGCACAGCCTGTCAACAGAGGTTGTAAAATCGGAATTTTCGATGAACTTTGAGGGGAACCTGATCTTATGCGAATACTTAACGTTAGGTTCACCGGCGGGAAGCGCCTTGGCGATATCTCTGCTTTCGGATTTATCGTTTATTGATTTTACGGCGTACAACTCGTTGCTGTGCTCAACGGAGCAGAATTTGAAGTTTTCGAGAACACCGATTGTTTTAAGAAGCTCCGAAACCTTGGAGAGTATCAGTGAAAATCCCGCCGAAGCGCAGTAAATGCCGAAAATACCCGGGGAGTCGGGGAGGATGAACGAAACTGCCGTGTGAATCAGTGTAAAGGTGAGAAGCAATGCCGAAGCACTGTGGCAGTTCGGACGAAGCTTTAAAAGTGCGGAAAAACCGGCGCCGAGGTTTGAAATCGACAGTGCGGCGGATAAAGTCAGAAGAACAAGACAGGCACCGCTATAAAATGTCGGAGATGAGCTTGCCGATTTTGCACCGAGAGCAGATACTGTTATCATTGCGATTTCCAGAATCAGCAATCCGCACAAGGAGATGAACGATGAACGTTTATTTTCCGAGAAAGCTTTTATGAAATTCTTTGACTGATCGGAATGACGGTACTCCTTTATCGAGGTGCGTTCTTCGTCATCGTTGTAATCCTCTTCGCCCGGAGTTTCTTCATCGTTGAAAAGCTCACCGTTCGGAGGAATGTCGGGCTCATATTCATCGGCGGCACGGTAAAGACGGAATTTTTTGAGATTCTCACGGCTTCGCTCGGAAAGAGTTTTTTCGAGCTCCGCATCGTCGAGCTGGGAGAGTATTTCTTCGTCAACGAAGCCCTGAAGGATCATCTGACCGTCAACCATTTCGCTGTTGTCGATGTCGGCAACAGCTTTTTTCGGCGGCTGAGGCGGAGTGTTGCCGATGATTTTTGTTTTTTCCATTTCGGAACTGTCGTCGACACCGCCGTTTTTTACGAGATCAACTATTTTTGTCCAGTCTTGCGTGCTTTCGGATACGCGGGAATCGGAAAAAATATCTTCAATCCTGTCGGATTCATCCGACTTCGTGACGGCGCCGAACATTTCCTGACCGTGTTTGTTTGTTTCGACAACGGGCTCAACGGAAGAAGCGGCGGCCTTCTGAGGCTCCGGTAATTCGGAATAATCGGAAAAACCGTCAAGCGAAACGGAGTCGGTGCCGAGAAGACGGTCTATTTCGAGTATGGCATCGCTTACGGATTTATCGTTTATATCGTTTGCGGATGTATCGGATTCTCCGCGTTCGTTACGCATTCTTTCAAGATCGGAGAGAATGCTGTCGATCGAGAAGTTATCGTTATTATTCACTTGACAGTACCTCCGCTTTTCAATCTTTGTCTTGATACCTCGAACATCAGTATGCCTGCGGCAACGGATGCGTTGAGTGAATTGATTTTGCCTTTCATGGGAAGAGAAACGATGAAGTCGCACTTGTCACGGACAAGTCGGCCTACGCCGCGCCCCTCGGAGCCGACAACAAGAGCTATCGGGCCTTTCATGTCGGTGTCGCACCAGAGGCTTCCGTCCATATCTGCGGCATAAACCCATATACCGCGCTTTTTGAGATCATCTATCGCCGACGGAATGTTCGGAACACGTACAACGGGCATATATTCGAGTGCGCCTGCCGAAGTCTTTGAAACGGCATAGGTGAGTGATGCGGAACGTCGCTTTGGAACGATAATTCCGTGAGCACCCGCCGCCTCGGCAGAACGTATTATCGCACCGAGATTGTGAGGATCCTCAACCTCGTCACAGACGATGATGAAAGGATCTTCATTACGGCTTTCGGCTGAATTGAAGATGTCTTCAAGCTCTGCATATGCGTGTGCCGCGGCAGTTGCAACAACGCCCTGATGATTTGAGTGGTTACACAGATAATCGAGCTTTTTTGAGTCAACATCTTTAATAACTATATTTTTTTGTTTACAAAGACCTATGATCTTTCCGATAGAACCGCTTCTTTCGCCGCGGGCAATCATTACGCTGTCGATTTCACGACCGCTCTGAATCGCCTCGAGAACGGAATTTCTGCCTATTATAAGATCGTTTTTTTCGGAATTGACATCATTCATCCGTGTAAAACTCCTTCATACAGAGATAATTATAAGTATTCACTCCATTATAACATATTTTAATAGGAATTTACATAAAAAATTATAATTTTATTAAAAAAATTTTTTAACTGATTAGATTTTCTTTTTTCGTCATAAAAAAACACATTGCAGATGTAAAAAATTGACAAAAACCGTTCTCCGCGAAGTGTAAACTTTATTCTAATAAAGTATAAGGAGAGTTCGTCTTGGAGAAACTGAGTAAAAAATCACAGACTGAAACGGGTATCGGCATATTGTTTTTTGCATTGAAACAGCTGGTTTGCTGTTTTGCGTCATTTATGCTGTCATCGACAAGACTGTTCGAGTGTCTGCCGTCGTTTTCGGTGGCATTTGCGGCAGCGACTTCAAAAAAATACATATTCTCCGCAATCATTGGCGGTACAGCGGGAGCAATGGTTTTTTCCGACAGTATGCTGACGGGGATAGCGGGAGGTGCGTGCATACTGACGGCAGGCATTATAAACGGATCTGTACGGACTGTTTTTTCGGGACGTGAATTTGAAAAGGCATCTTTTTTATCCGCGTTGTTCTGCTGTGTCTGTGCAGGTTTTGCAATACTTTTTTCGAGCGGATTTTATTTTGCGGGATTTCTTTTGTTCCTGTGTGACGGAATACTGGCAGGCGGTGCCGCATTTTTTTATGCAAGGAGTCTTTCCGTTATAAGGACGGCAAAAAACAGACGGTTTTTCGAACAGTCGGAAATTGTCGGTCTGATAATCCCTCTTTGCGTGGGGGTAATGGCTTTATCGCGTTTTTCTTTTTTTGTCTTTGTGCCGTCAAGAATAATCGTTTTGTTTGCGGTTTTGATGATATCGTATGTTTTCGGTGAAACGGCAGCGTGCGCGGCAGGAATACTGTGCGGTGCGGCACTTGAAGTATCAAACGGTGTGCCGGGGCTTGCTTGCTGTGTGTCACTGTGCGGACTTACGGCAGGCTTTTTTATGAAAAGAGGATATATATTTGCGGCACTTTCATACATTCTGACATCGGGTATGTTTGCGGTGATATCGGGGACGGCACAGAGCGGTGCCGTATTCATTGAAGCGGTGATATCGGCAGTACTGTTTTGCTGTATACCGAAAAAGGTTCTGAAAAGTCTGAGAAAACGCTTCGGATGTAAGCCGGCAATTACGGAATCATCGGCACAAAGACGAAGCAGAAAACTCGGGGAAGCTGCACGTGCAGTATCCGAAATATCACCGAAAATAGAGAAGAGTCGGAACAGAGAATCGGGTTTTTCACAGAAATCCGCAACAAAGGCGGTTGCGCATGTAAGGGATACCGTATGTGCCGATTGCGGAATGAATAATTCGTGCTGGGGAAGTGAACTTAAAGAAACGGACAGACTGTTCAAAGAAACCGTTTCATTTGTCGAAAAAAACGGTACGGTAACACCCGACGAACTCCCGACAGATCTTTTCGAAAAATGTATAAGAAAAAATATGCTTTCTGCGGCATTCATACAAGCTTATACGGAGTATTTTCTTAAAAGTGATGTGAAGAAAAAAGATGACAGATTTTCCGATGCCTCGCTGATACTTTCCGATTTTGCAAAGACGCTGTCGGTTCCCGAAAAAAATCTCGGTGAAGTTGCGGTAAGAGCCGAAGCGGTTTTCGGGAAATTCGGATCGGAAACGGAAGATGCGGTGTGCAGACGGGAAAGCGGAAAAGTTATCCTTTGTGTCAGAGTAAAAACTTTTGATGAAAGCATTAACATAACACAGCTGACACAAGAAGTGTCGAAAGCGTGCGGATACAGATTTTGTATTCCGTCTGCGGTGAAGGAGCACGATGCGGTTTTGCTGACCTTTACACAGACACCGTTATTGAGGCTTCGCACGGGGACGGTGCAGTATGCCGCGGATGCTTCGGGGGTATGCGGTGACTTTTTTATAGCGTTTGAAGAAGAAGGAAAACAGTATTTCATCTTATCCGACGGAATGGGTACGGGAGAGAGTGCCGAGGCTGAGTCCGAAGCGACAGCGGAAATTTTCGCATCTCTCGTGCGTGCGGGAATGAGCTTTAAATGTGCATTGAAAACCGTCAATACAGCACTTCTTAAAAGAGAGGATACGGAATCGGTATCGACACTTGACGTTATGTGCGTGGATCTTTACAGCGGAGAAACCGTTTTTCTGAAAGCAGGTGCGGCACCGTCATATATACTCAGAAACGGAAGAGTATCGAGAATAGAAGAGCCGTCGCTTCCGATAGGAATACTGGAGGATGTTTCTTTTGTCGGAAGAAAAACCGTACTGTCAAGCGGAGATGCCGTGATCATGGTTTCCGACGGTGCGTGTTCTTTGAAAGACGGACATATAATGAAAATTCTTTCCGAGTTCAAAGGAGGAAGTGCACAGTCTCTTGCAGAAAGAGTTCTGAAAGCATCGGGGCAGAAAAGTGACGATTCAACGGTGCTGGCGATAGTGTTTTAATTGCAATTGCTTGAAAGATATGGTATGATTGAACGGGTGATGAGCATATGTATACGACGGTACTTTTTGATGCGGATGAAACGCTGATGGATTTCAGAAAATCGGAACATTCCGCACTGATTGAAACTTTCGAAGAAAACTCCCTTCCGACGGATGAGGAGTTTTTGAAAAGCTATACGAAGATAAACGACAGCCTCTGGGAAAGCTTCAACAGGGGTGAGATAAAGAAGAATGAAATTACCGATAAGAGATTTACTCTGCTTTTTGAGAAATACAAAATAAATCTTGACGGTAAAGAATTCAATATGAAGTATCTCGGAAATCTTTCGAAATACGGATATCTTCTGCCGGGAGCGTATGATCTTTGCAAAAAACTGCACGAAGAAGGCTTGCATCTCTACATAATTACAAACGGCATCGGATTTGTGCAGAAAAAACGTTTTGCAACAAGCGGACTTTCGGAATTCTTCGACGGGGTGTTTATATCCGAGGAGATAGGAGAAGCGAAGCCGTCAAAGGGATATTTTGACCATGTATACGGCAAAATCGAAGAAAAGGATAAAAGAAAGACCGTGGTGGTGGGCGACTCTCTGAGCGCCGATATACGCGGAGGAAAGGCGTACGGATTCGTGACTTGCTGGTATAACCCGAACGGGGCGCCCTGTACGAAGGAAGCCGACTTTTGCGTAAAAAGCTTCGAGGAAGCGGAAAGGATGCTGTTGGGAAAGTGATGGACGATATAAAGAAACTCAATGAAATCATAGCAAAAAGCAAGAGAATAGTTATTTTCAGCGGAGCGGGTGTTTCGACGGAAAGCGGAATACCCGATTACAGAAGTGCAGGCGGACTTTACAGCAAAAATACGGAAGATATTCCGCCCGAAACAATTTTGAGCCATACGTTTTTCGAAGAAAACACCGAGGCGTTTTTTGAATTTTACAAAAGCAGAATGATGTATCTCGATGCGAAGCCGAATCCGTCGCATATAAAAGCGGCGGAGCTTGAAAGAATCGGAAAGCTGACGGCGGTTGTAACGCAGAATATTGACGGACTGTACTTCGATGCAGGCTGCAAAAATGTTTACGAGCTTCACGGAAGTGTACACCGAAACACGTGTACGCGATGCGGAAGGAAGTTTGATGCGGAATTTGTGAAAAACAGTGAAGTTGTGCCGACCTGTCCGTGCAAGGGTACGGTGAAGCCCGATGTCGTGCTGTACGAGGAACCGCTTGACGGTGACGTGATAAAAGGGGCAGTCAAGGCAATATCGAAAGCGGACTGTCTTATTGTCATGGGAACGAGTCTTACGGTCTATCCCGCATCGGGATTTATAAATTATTTCAGAGGCAAAGAGCTTGTGCTTATAAACAAAGGCGAAACGGTGGCAGACGGAGAAGCAAGCCTTATTATAAGGGGTAATGCAGGAGAAATAATGTCACAAATTGTATATTAATGTTGCATTTTTTATAAAATATGGTACAATAACAATGTATATTTGCTGTTTTTTGGAGGATTTTACAGAATTGCCCGAAAAACGAAGCATTTAATTTTTTCAGTAAAGGGGATATTTATGGATTTTTCGGTATTTCTTCCGTTTGACAAGGCGGTATTTGAATGGGTGGGACAGATTTTTAATTACGGCATCAGTTCCGTTATCAGCCCCATCATGACTTTCATCACACATCTCGGCGATGACGGCATCATCTGGATAGCTCTTGCGATTATTCTCATGCTTTTCAAAAAGACTCGCAAGGTCGGTGTTGTAATGGGCGGAGCACTCATCTGTATGCTCATTTGCAACAATATCGTTCTCAAGAATCTTTTCGCAAGAACAAGGCCGTTCAATCTTGAAGAGTGGCAGAGTTGGTTCGTTTTCCCCGAGCTTGTAAAAAGACCGTCAAGCTTTTCGTTCCCCTCGGGACATACATCTTCTGCATTTGCGGCGGCAACGGCACTCATTTACAGCAAGAAGCCGGGCGTAATCATTCCCGGATTCATTTTTGCGGCACTTATGGGCTTTACAAGAATTTATGTACACGTTCATTACTGCACAGACGTTCTTTTCGGTGCGCTTTTCGGAATTATTTACGGACTTATTGCAATGCTCATATGTCATTACGTTATCAAGCTTATCAACGAAAAAACAAAGCTTAAAATTTTCAGATAAAGGAAGGCAGGCTTTATTATGCTTAAAAATATTTCTCCCGTTATTTCTCCCGAGCTTCTTAAAATTCTTATGGAAATGGGACACGGCGACGAGATTGTTATCGGCGACGGAAACTTTCCGGCAGCTTCGGTAGCACAAAGACTTGTCCGTGCCGACGGTCACGGTGTTCCCGAAATCCTTGATGCAATACTTGCACTTATGCCTCTCGACACATACGTTGAAGCTCCCGTTGCACTTATGGACAACGGCGACGAGCAGAACCGTCCCGAAATCTGGGCAGAGTATGAAAAAATCGTAAAGAAGAACGAGGGCGAAAAGAAATTCGCACTCGAGGAACGTTTTGATTTTTACGACAGAGCAAGGAAGGCGTATGCCGTTGTTGCTACGGGTGAAACGGCAATTTATGCAAACATCATTCTTAAAAAAGGTGTAGTTATCAACTAAAAGGAGGATATGGTCCTTTTGAAAAAGAGTTTACGTGCATTAGCATTCGATTTCGGCGCATC
The DNA here is from genome assembly GCA_045537495.1 of Acutalibacteraceae bacterium. Classification (GTDB taxonomy): domain Bacteria; phylum Bacillota; class Clostridia; order Oscillospirales; family Acutalibacteraceae; genus UBA1425. Next base: position 2,820 of record JAZSPN010000012.1, on the reverse strand, counting down.
GAGCGGACGTGCAATTATCGGTGAATACAGCGACGGAAAAATAACGCTGAATGAAGTACACCGATTTTCAAACGATCCCGTCGATGTTCACGGAACAACCTACTGGGATGTACTCCGTCTTTTCTACGAGATCAAGCAGGGTATTCTCAAGGCGAAAGAGGCAGGCGGTTTCGACTGTATCGGAATAGACACGTGGGGTGTCGATTTCGGATTGCTTGATGAATTCGGATGCCTTCTCGAGAATCCGATACATTACAGAGATCTCCGCACAAAGGGTATGATTGAGGAAGCCTTCAAGGTTATTCCGAAAGAGGAATTTTACAAAAAGACGGGTATTCAGTTTATGGAGCTGAACACGGTATTTCAGCTTCTGTCACTTAAAAAATACCGTCCGCACATTCTCGAAAAAGCAGACAGACTGCTCTTTATGCCCGATCTGTTTGCGTATATGCTTACAGGAGTCAAAACAACGGAATATTCCATTGCGACGACATCACAGCTTATCGATATTGAAACGAAGAGCTGGGACAAGGATCTTCTCGAAAGACTCGGAATTCCTTCCGATATTCTCGGAGAGATTGTTCCGTCGGGTACCGTAACGGGTATGCTTGGCAAGGATATCTGTGAGGAGTGCGGAGTCGAGAGTGTTCCCGTAATTTCGGTGTGCGGTCACGATACGCAGTCGGCGATCAGTGCGGTACCGAGCGGCGAAAAGGACTTTGCTTTTATAAGCAGCGGAACGTGGTCACTTTTCGGAACGGAGCTTGACGAGCCCATTGTCAACGAAAAATCCCTTGAAATGAACGTTACAAACGAAGGCGGCTTCGGATTTGTAACGGGATTTTTAAAGAATATCATAGGCCTTTGGCTTATTCAGGAAAGCAGACGTCAGTGGAGCAGAGAAGGAGAGCAGTACAGCTATGCGGAGCTGGAGAAGCTTGCACTGGAAGCAGAGCCGTTCAAATGCTTTATTGATCCCGACGCACCTGAGTTCGTGCCGAGAGGAAACATTCCGCAGCGTGTTCGTGAATATTGCGAAAGAACGGGGCAGTATGTTCCTCGGACGGTCGGCGAGATAATGCGTTGTATTTACGAAAGCCTTGCAATGAAATACAGACAGACGTTTAAGAAAATATCTGAATGTACGGGCAAGAATTACAGCTTTATTCATGTTATCGGAGGCGGAACCAAAGATACGCTTCTCTGCCGTCTTACGGCGAACGCCTGCAACTGTCCCGTGAAGGCGGGCCCCATTGAAGCTACCGTTCTCGGAAATATTGCGGTACAGCTCATTGCTTCGGGCGTTGTCGGAGATATTGCCGAGGCGAGAAAGATAATTTCCGACAGCGAAACGGTATGCGAATACCTTCCGGCGGAAACGGATCTTTGGAACGAAGCTTTTGAAAAATATTTAAAGGTAACAAATTAAAGTTTATATATGAAAGGATGTATTACCATGGCAGAAAACAGATTTGTCGGCGAGTATCCGGTAATCGGAATCAGACCGATAATTGACGCAAGAAGAGGTCCGCTCAAAGTAAGAGAGAGCCTTGAAGATCAGACGATGGGTATGGCGAAGGCGGCCAAAAAGCTTTTTGAAGAAAATATCCGCTACTCAAACGGCGAGCCCGTTAAGGTTGTTATCAGCGATACGACTATCGGTCGTGTTGCCGAGGCGGCGGCATGTGCGGCACAGTTCAAGAAAGAGGGCGTTGATATCACTCTTTCGGTTACTCCCTGCTGGTGCTACGGCTCAGAAACAATGGATATGGACAGAAACACAATCAAGGGCGTATGGGGCTTCAACGCAACGGAGCGTCCCGGTGCCGTCTATCTTGCTTCCGTCCTTGCGGCACACGCACAGAAAGGTCTTCCCGCATTCGGCATTTACGGTCGTGACGTTCAGGAAGCCGACGAATCCGAAAACATTCCCGATGACGTTCGTGAAAAGCTTCTCCGCTTTGCACGCAGTGCGGTTGCCGTTGCCACGATGAGAGGCAAGAGCTACCTTCAGATCGGATCAATCTGCATGGGCATCGCAGGCTCATCGATCGATCCCGATTTCCTTGAAGAATATCTCGGCATGAGAGTCGAATCTGTTGACGAAGTAGAGATCATCCGCAGAATGACTGAAAATATCTATGACGAGGATGAATATCAGAAGGCACTTGCATGGACAAAGGCGAACTGCCCCGAAGGCTTCGACAAGAACCCCGAATTCGTACGCAAGAGCGACGAACAGAAGGAAAAGGATTGGGAATTTGTTGTCAAGATGATGTGCATCATCAAGGATCTCATGAACGGCAACAAGAATCTTCCCGAAGGCAGAGAAGAAGAGGCAGTCGGACACAACGCCATTGCAGCAGGCTTCCAGGGACAGCGCCAGTGGACAGATTTCTATCCGAACGCTGACTTCGCAGAGGCACTTCTCAATACATCCTTTGACTGGAACGGCACAAGAGAGCCCTATGTTCTTGCAACGGAGAATGACGTTCTCAACGGCATCAGCATGCTGTTCATGAAGCTGCTCACAAACCGTCCCCAGATGTTTGCCGATGTCCGTACACACTGGAGTGCAGATGCGGTTAAGAGAGTTACAGGCTACGACATCGAAGGTAAGGCTGCAGAGGCAAAGGGCTTCATTCACCTTATCAAAGTCGGATCGTAGCCATGTCGTTCTGTGAGCCAAGGAGTTGGTGCCCATTGTTGTCCTCCTAAGACCGCTTGGCCTCCGACTTAGTGCAGATGCGGTTAAGAGAGTTACAGGCTACGACATCGAAGGTAAGGCTGCAGAGGCAAAGGGCTTCATTCACCTTATCA